>JBBRUB010000299.1:0-5347 GCA_038248175.1 Cytophagales bacterium
GACCAGCTCTACCACCCTCTCGACCCCTGATCAGGACGAGATTGATACGATTCTTGACAAAATTTCCCGTTCCGGATACGAGAGCCTGACCCGCGAAGAAAAGCAAAAACTTTTCCGCGCCAGCCAGCGAAATTGAGATGCTGAGCGTAAATACTCATCTGAGTCCGGGGACAATATCCCCGGACTTTGTATTTTTATTCAATGATTTTGGTAACAGTTGTGCCCGCGTCATCACTCCCCAAACTGATACAGCACAATATTCAGGAGATTATCATGTATTTTTGCCCTGCCTTCCAATCAGAGATTTCGACGGAAGGAAACCAGTACATATTAACCGTTTGTTGTTGAGCAACAGACGATTTATGCCCCCGATATGCTGATCAATCCCGGTCCACTTTTAGCTACTGTCTCCACACCCGACGATCTTCGCAAACTGAGCAAAGATCAGCTCCCGCAACTTGCCGATGAACTCCGACAGTTTATTATTGACGACGTGTCGGTCTATGGCGGACACTTCGGTGCCAGTCTGGGGGTTGTTGAACTAACGGTTGCCCTGCATTACGTCTTCAACACGCCCGACGATCAACTGGTGTGGGATGTGGGTCATCAGGCTTATGGCCACAAAATCCTGACCGGTCGGCGCGATGCCTTTCATACGCAGCGGTTTTATAAAGGGCTGTCGGGTTTTCCAAAGCGGAACGAAAGTGAATATGATGCCTTTGGCGTAGGCCACTCGTCCACGTCGATTTCGGCAGCGCTGGGGATGGCCGTAGCCTCTCAGCTACAGGGAAATACGACCCGCAACCATATTGCGGTTATTGGCGATGGTGCGCTGACGGCGGGCGAAGCCTTTGAAGGCATGAACAACGCCGGAGCGACGGACAGCAACCTGCTTATCGTACTCAACGATAACTGCATGAGCATCGACCCCAATGTGGGTGCCCTTCGCGAATACCTGACCGATATCACGACCTCGCAAACCTACAATAAGGTCAAAACCGAAGTCTGGAACCTGCTTGGTAAGATGGATAAATTGGGCAAAACCGCTCAGGAACTCGTCTCGCAGGTGCAAACTGGGATCAAATCGTCATTGCTGGAGCAGAGCAACCTGTTTGAGTCACTGAACCTCCGCTACTTCGGTCCCATTGACGGCCATGACATTGACCATCTGGTGAGTGTGCTGGACGATATGAAGCACATTGCCGGTCCGAAGCTGCTGCATGTGCTGACTGTGAAAGGTAAAGGCTACGGCCCCGCCGAAAAAGACCAGACCAAGTGGCACGCGCCCGGCCTGTTCGACAAAGTAACGGGGGTTATCCAGAAACGCGTTTATGATACGCCCCAGCCGCCCAAATATCAGGACGTGTTTGGCCATACGCTGGTTGAACTGGCCGAGCAGAACCCACGCATTGTCGGTGTTACCCCCGCTATGCCGTCGGGATCATCGATGAATATTATGATGAAGGCCATGCCCAAGCGGGCTTTCGACGTAGGCATTGCCGAGCAACACGCCGTCACATTCTCGGCGGGTATGGCCACGCTGGGCGAGGTGGTATTCTGTAATATTTACTCCACGTTCATGCAGCGGGCTTACGATCAGGTTGTACATGACGTATGCATTCAGGAATTGCCCGTTATCTTCTGCCTTGACCGGGCCGGGTTTGCCGGTGCCGATGGTCCTACGCACCACGGCGCGTATGATCTGGCCTACATGCGCTGTGTGCCAAACATCATTGTGGCCGCCCCCATGAACGAAGAGGAACTCCGCAACATGATGTTCACGGCACAGTCGGCAGAGGTGCAGCAGGGTAAGCGGGCTTTCTCGATCCGGTACCCGCGCGGGGCCGGTGTCATGCCCAACTGGAAGACGCCCTTTGAGCAGCAGATCATTGGTAAAGGCCGGATGGTTCAGGACGGCGAGGGCGTGGCGGTGCTGACCATTGGCCACATCGGTAACTACGCCGTTAACGCCACGAAACTGCTGGCTAAAGAAGGAATCAATCCGGCGCACTTCG
Source organism: Cytophagales bacterium (assembly GCA_038248175.1). Taxonomy (GTDB): domain Bacteria; phylum Bacteroidota; class Bacteroidia; order Cytophagales; family Spirosomataceae; genus Spirosoma. Next base: position 2,016 of record JBBRUB010000299.1, read on the forward strand.
ACATGCGCTACGTGAAGCCACTTGACGAGGAACTGCTCCATCAGATCTTCAGCCGTTTTGATCGGGTGCTGACCGTTGAGGATGGTTGCATCATGGGCGGGTTTGGCAGTGCCGTGCTTGAGTTTATGGCCGACCACGGTTACATGGCGCAGTTGAAACGGCTTGGTATTCCCGACGAGGTCATCGAACATGGCGAACAGGACGAACTCTACCACGAGTGTGGTTTCGATGCCTCTGGCATTGCCGATGCCGTGCGCGAGCTGCTGTTTACTAGCCGCAGCGTAACCGTTTAATGCATCCTTATCAGTCTCCCTTACGTCCTGTTTTTAAGTTTGGTGGGGCGTCGGTGAAAGACGCTGCCGGGGTGCGCAATCTAATCGACATTGTCAGGACAAGGAGCCAAAACGCGGTAGTCGTTGTGTCGGCGATGGGCAAGACGACCGACGCACTCGAAACCATCGTCCGGACCTACGTGAACCGGCAAACCACCGATTTACAGGCTAACCTAACCACGCTGCGGACCTACCACGAAGCTATTATTGCGGACCTTGGGGGCAATACGGGTGGTATTAACCCCTTTTTTGACCAGCTCGACGCGCTACTGGCGCAGCCGCCCACTGCACCCTACGACGAAATCTATGATCAGGTCGTATCGATAGGAGAGCTGCTTTCAACACGCATCGTAGCCGACTATGGCGTGCAAATGGGACTTAACGCCCGCTGGATCGATGCCCGCCAACTCATCCGAACCGACGATACCTTCCGCGAAGGCCGGATCGACTGGGATGTAACGACAAAGCGCGTAACCGACGCCATTACGGGGGGTGAAATAGTGGTTACGCAGGGATTTCTGGGCCAGACCCTGTCGGGAAAAACCACAACGCTGGGCCGCGACGGCTCCGACTTCACGGCGGCTATTCTGGCACACTGTCTGGATAGCGACTCCGTTACGATCTGGAAAGATGTACCGGGCGTACTTAACGCCGATCCAAAATACTTCGATGAAACGGTTTTGTTAGCTACACTGACCTACCAGGATGCCATCGAACTGGCGTACTACGGAGCAACTGTCATTCACCCCAAAACCATCAAACCGCTCCAGAACAAGGGCATTTCGCTACACGTCCGCTCGTTCGTTCATCCCAACGCACCCGGAACGGTGATAGGAAATAGTGAGCAGCGGTTAACGGTACCCTCGTTTATCTTTAAAGTCGATCAGGTGTTGCTTTCGCTGCATCCCAACGATTTCTCGTTCATTGCCGAGGCCAATCTGAGCCTGATTTTCAGCCAGTTTGCGCGGGCGGGGGTCAAAATAAACCTGATGCAAAACACAGCCATCAGCTTTTCGGTGGTTGTCGATAATAACCCTGACCGGCTGCCAGCCCTGATTGATGCGCTCCGGCTGGACTTTCGGGTCAGTTATAACGAGGGTCTTGAACTGATCACGATCCGGCATCATGACGAGGCCACTATTAACCGGGTACTGGTCAAGAAAACCCTCCTGCTGGAACAGAAAAGCCGCTACACCGCCCAGTTGGTAGTGAAGCCGTAATCAGAACTTAGGACAGGGCAACCGCTTATTGATTTTTCGCCCGCCCCCGCGCCGGGGTTCGGGCTTGTCGAAGATATAGGAAAGCGACAACTCGTGCGATCCCCCGCTGTTGCCCAGCGTTGATACAGTAACGTCATAGCTGTAGCCAATTGAAAACTGGTCCATTCGATAGCCCGCCAGTACTGCAACGGCATCGTGGTTATTAAGCGTCTGATCGTATTTTTTGAACGGAATCCCCCGGTAGTACGCGCCAATCGTGATAGGCGAATACGTTAGGTACGCACCCATGTCCAGCTGATCGTATTTGCCCTGAAATTTATACATAATAACCGGCGAGAAGCTGATCTCTCGATCCAGATCATCGGCATAACCGGTAAAGCTGGTCAGCGGAATCCGCAGCCCGGCATGAATACTGCCTTTCATAGCGAGCCGGTCGCGGCCACTCACAAAGAAGCCCTGATCGGGGCGGTTAATGTGATGGGCTGCTGCACCAATCCAGAACCAGTCGGAATAGAATAAGCCACCGGTCGAGAAATCGAGGTACTTGTTCTTGGGAAACCCACCCTGCAACGTTGGATCGCCCGATACGCTGCCCGTAATAAAGCCGCGGTCAGTAAACTGATCGCCGGTGGTCAGGCCAAAGTAGTTGATGTTGCGGTTTACATACGAACCCTGCAAACCCAGCCTGACAAACGATTCCTGACCTACCTGAAACTGGTACGAATACTGCAGCCCAATTTCGGTTGACTGAATGCGGCCCTGTCCCTGATTGTCGTTCATAATCAGCAGACCTATGCCACTGTTGAACTTATCGATGTAGTGATCAACGCCTACCATAGACGTTACGTAGCTGGTAATGGCAGGCCACTGATTGCGGTAGTTGGCCGTAACGCGCGGTGCTAGGGCTGACCCGGCAAAAGCAGGATTCAAATACTGCGGAGCCGCATAAAACTGAGTAAACTGCGGGTCCTGCGCCCAGGCTGTCTGAACAAGCAGCAGCGAAAGTAGTAATGAAATAGAGTTTTTGCGCATATGGATGAGACCGGGCAAAGAATGGGCCAACTTAAGTCTGTGCTGCCGTTGGTGCAACGTTCCTGACTAAAAACAGGTAATTGAGGTGGTCGAAAACAGCCTATAAAGTTAGTTGGATTATTAATGTCTGGGGGGTTGGGAGCCGTAAAATTTATAGACTCCTGCTTCGTTTATCTTAACGTAAAGCCCACGTTGTCTGTTATGTGTAGTATTAAATTTGCGTGGGGTGGGCTTGTTTCCTTTTTATTCATGCGTACCGTATCTGGTGTTTTTCTCTTCGCGGGCATCTGGCTGTTGTTGCTGACGGGCCTTGCAGGAGCGTATGCGCAGGTTGGTCCGGGTGGCCCGGCTACTACACCATTCCCTTCTACCACCGCCGTAACGACTGGCTTTAAAGTAAGCGGCAAAGCCTGTGTACCCGATCAGGAATGCAGAGCCGACTCGCTGCTGTTTGCCGACAGTACCAGCACCGGCGTAACAACACGTGCCTGGAACTTTGGCGATGGCAGCGCGGTGCTGACCACCACCAATAATCTGCTGGCCCGGCACGTGTATCAACAGGCCGGCACCTACACCGTTGTGCTGACCCGTACCCTGAGCGGCACCACGACCGAGACCATACAGCGCAGCGTGACGATCAACAACCGCCCGCAGCCGTTTGCGCAGTGGCGCACCGATACCACCATCTGCATTGGCGAACGCATTACTCTCGATCCCTACGCCAGTGGGCCACCGCCATCGGGGCTGA
>JBBRUB010000300.1:0-5335 GCA_038248175.1 Cytophagales bacterium
GGCTGGCGAAGCAGAATATCAGGCCGTCGCAGATTCTGACCCGGCAGGCGTTCGAGAACGCCATCATGGTCAATGCCGCGCTGGGTGGCTCTACCAATTTCATTCTGCACATGCTGGCCATTGCCGGGCGCATGGGCGTAGAACTGACCGTCGATGATTTTGATCGGCTGTCGGCCAAAATTCCATTGCTGGCTAATTTGCAGCCTTCCGGCGAGCATTTCGTAGAAGATTTGTTTTACGCCGGGGGTTTGCCCGCCATCATTCGCGAATTGCGCTCGTTCCTGCACAACGACGCGCTGACCATCAATGGCAATACGATTGGCGAGAATTGCGCCGAGGCCCAATGCTATGACCCGGACGTGATTGCCTCGGTTGAGAAACCCTTCAAACCTGAATCGGGTATTGCGGTGTTGCGTGGTAACCTCTGCCCCAATGGTGCCGTGCTGAAACCGTCGGCGGCATCGCCCCACCTCATGCAGCACACGGGCCGGGCCGTAGTATTTGAAGATATTGACGATTACAAAGCCCGCATTGATGACCCTAATCTGGACGTTGACCCCAGTTGCGTACTGGTGCTGAAAAACGTAGGGCCGCGCGGTTACCCCGGTATGCCTGAGGTGGGTAATATGCAGCTACCGGCCAAAGTGCTGGCGCAGGGCGTGCATGATATGGTGCGCATTTCGGACGGACGCATGAGCGGCACGGGTTTTGGCACGGTGGTGCTGCACGTCTCGCCCGAATCAGCAGTTGGCGGTACGCTCGCGCTGGTGCATAACGGCGATCTGATAACCCTCGACGTAGAGAACCGCAGCCTGCACCTGCACGTGTCGGATGAGGAACTGGCCGGTCGGCTGGCTACCTTCTCGCCTATTAACCTGGGCTATGATCGGGGCTACGTGAACCTGTACATCCGCCACGTCATGCAGGCCCACGAAGGTGCCGATTTCGATTTTCTGCGGGGCTGCTCCGGCAGTGAGGTCAAGCGCGATTCACACTGATCCTTGCCGCAAATCGCTTATCTTCGGGGCATCTTTATGTTCTTTTTATGCCTACTTCGCATCGTATTCTGTTTGGCCCCGCTCAGGCAACACTTTCTGATTTAGCTGACAACTCGGTCGATTTAGTTGTTACATCGCCCCCTTATCCCCTGATTGAGATGTGGGATGAGAGTTTTGCCGCTCAGGATGAGAGCATTGCCGGCGCGTTAAAAACAGGCGATGCCGACTTGCTTTTTGATGGGATGCATCGGGTACTTGACGCAGTCTGGATGCAGACGGCCCGGCTCGTGAAACCGGGCGGGTTTGTCTGCATCAATATTGGCGATGCTACCCGTACGCTAAACGGCGTCTTTCGATTATACCCCAACCACAGCCGAATCATCACGTTCTTTTTGCGGAACGGATTTCAGAATCTGCCAAACATCATCTGGCGGAAACCAACCAATGCGCCCAATAAATTTATGGGTTCGGGAATGCTGCCCGCCGGGGCCTATGTCACGCTCGAACATGAATATATTCTTGTCTTTCGGAAAGGCGGTAAGCGGGTTTTCAAAACGGATGCGGAGAAGAAAAGCCGGTCTGAGAGTGCTTTCTTCTGGGAAGAGCGAAATCAATGGTTTTCCGACTGCTGGGAGTTTCGGGGAACGGGGCAGAAACTAACCGACGGGCTGATTCGGGAGCGCAGCGGTGCCTATCCGTTTGAACTCCCTTACCGCCTTATTAACATGCTTTCGCTCAAAGGAGACATTGTTCTGGATCCGTTTTTGGGAACTGGAACAACCTTGTCGGCAGCACTTACGGCGAATCGGAACAGTATAGGCTGCGAGTTTGAACCTGACTTTGCCGAAACGATTCATAAACAGGTTGATACCGATCGAATTCCCGTGCTGAATAAAATCGTTGAGAATCGGTTACTCGCCCATCATACTTTTGTGGAGACCCGGCTGGAGCGGGATTATGAATTCAAGCATACAAACCGATATTTCCAGTTTCCGGTAATGACCAGTCAGGAAACCCAACTGATGCTGGACTACGTGACGCACGTTAACCAGACATCCGAAAATGAATGGCAGGCTTCGTACAGATCAGCCAGCGAGGGTAAACCCATTAGCCAGCCCATGCGAGGAAAGGCAGGGCAACTTACGGTGTTTTAAAAGTCGAACTCAATTTCCAGCCGATCTTTCTTTTTGGTGTAATAAATCATACTGGCCGCTATCTGCTCCGACAGACCCTGCATAGACCGGTAGGTATGGGGCTTGATACTCACGGCTGTATCGTCTATATATCCGTCAATGCCTTTGGCTTCTTCTTCGGTGCTGGAGAGCCGGTATGACGCACCCTTCAATGCGCTTATTTTTTTCAGGATAGGTTCCTGAAATTTCAGGCCCGTAAATGTTTTTACCAGTACAAGTTCTTCGACCCATTTTTTCACCAGTTCTCTGTCAACTTTCTGAATGGCTTCTTTCAATTGCATCAACATCGGATAGATACGGTCCGTTGCCTGCTCGATGGCATCGGGGTGCTGATTTTTGTACCAGGCTTCCCATTCGTCGAAAAGGTTACCTTCAAACTCCTGGATTAGTTCGGTCATTTGCCCAACTATCCTGGGGCGCGTTCCCTGCGCATTCTGGTTGGCAAGATTAATTAACTGGGTTGTATATTTTGGGTATTTGTAAGATTGTCCGGCTGTCAGGGCCTGTAATTCTGAATCGGGAATGTTGACTTTCATGTTTACGATGGAGAAAGGTTATTGGGGAAATTGAGACTAAAGTAGCTGACAGTACGCATATATTTACATATCTATGACTGATTTTTTGAACCAAACGGCCATTATAACCGGGGCCGGAACCGGTATAGGCTTTGCCATTGCGCAGGCACTTGCCAAACAGGGTGCCAATGTGCTGCTCAACGATTTCGACGAGATGCTGGCGCAACAAGCTGCCGAAACCATCCGGCAATCTGGGGGTATTTGCGTGTCCTGCCCAGGCGATGCAGCCAGCGTAGTATTTGTGCAACAGATGGTCGATATGGCGGTTGAGACGTTTGGGGGGGTCGATATAGCCGTTGCCAATGCAGGTATTACGGTCTTTGGTGACCTGTTCACGACCACACCCGATGCGTTTGAAACCATTGTGAACCTGAATCTGCGGGGCAGTTTTTTTCTGGCGCAGGCAGCGGCCCGGCACATGCGGGCGCAGGGGCAGGGGGGCAGTATTTTGTTTATGTCGTCGGTGGTGGGGCATCTGGCGCACCCGGGTCTGCCGGTCTATAGCATGACCAAAGCCGGGCTTGAAATGCTGGCGCGGCAACTTGTCATCGACCTTTCTCCCCTCGGTATCACCGTCAACGCCATTGCCCCCGGTGCTACCCTCACCGAACGCACCCTCGACGACCCGGAGTATATTCCTGTCTGGTCACGGATTACGCCGATGGGCCGCCCGGCCAACGTAGCAGATATCGTGAATGCGGCCCTGTTTTTAATCGCGCCTGCGTCACGCCATATCACCGGGCAGAGCCTGATTGTGGATGGTGGCTGGACCAGCGTAGGCGTGCCGCCGGTGTAGGCACACGAGTTATAGCTAAACCTACTGTATCAATTAGACCTTATTCGGAAAGATTTGCCATTTCATGCACGCGCTCACGCACCTGCGAACGCATGCGCCTGAGAAACATAACTTTTCAGAATAAACTATAATCACTTCCGGCCCAGCGTAATTAATACGACGCCCGCCAGCGCGACGAGTGCGCCAATGAGCGATTGGCTGGAGAATACCTCGTGGGCAAACGTAACGCCGAGCAGCATGGCTACCACCGGGTTTACGAAGGCATACGTAGCCAGCAATTGCGGGGGCGCGTTGCGGGCCAGCCAGGCGTAAGACGAAAAGCCGATGATGCTACCAAAAATGATCAGATACGTCATGGCGCCGATGGCTTTTGCAGGCGCGTCCAGAATGCTCCAGGGCGTTACCGGCTCGGCAAACAGGCTGATAATCAGCAATACAAGTCCGCCCACCAGCATCTGAATACCCGTTGATAGGGTTCCGACTTTAGGCAGCGTGACGCGCGGAGCCAGTAGGGTACCGATGGCCCAGGCAAAGTTACCGAATGTGACCAGCCCCGCCCCAACCAGGTTGTCGTGTAGCCCATTCTCGGTCTGCATTTTATCAGGTTTTATCAGAAAGTAGATGCCGATCAGCCCCACTACCAGCCCGAGTAAAGCCAGATTACTCGGTCGCTTTTTGGCGAAGGAAGCCCAGTTGAGTGTCAGCAGGAACACCGGTAACAGACCGCCCAGCAAAGCCGCTACACCCGTTGGAATGTATTGTAACGCCACAGTCAGGCAACCATTAGCCACCGTCAGCAGCAACACGCCTACGATAGCTGCCGAACGCCACTCCAGGCGGGTAGCGCGGGGCGTTCCCGTCAGCCGGGTATAGCCGTAGAGCAACGCGCCAGCTATGATGTAACGCATGGATGCCATGTACAAAGGTGGCATCTGCTCGGTCATGAAGTGGATGAACAGATACGTTGATCCCCACAGAAAATAGACCGATAAAAGAGCCGACCAGAGGGTGACGCGGTTGGAAGTGGGGGCAACGGAAACAGGTACAGTAACTTGCATGGAATGAGTGAATTGATGCCGACGTAACACCACAAAATTGGATTTTTATCCGTTGTTGAGCCAGTTTTTTAGCCCTGTCTGTGATTGGTAATGAAGAATCTGGGCAAAATTGTATTCGGTCAGGTTAGCTTGACTTCGATTTTCTCGTATTTGCCGCGCCAGTGTTTCCAGCGTTTATGCGACCACAGCCAGTCAGCCGGGTTTTGGCGGATCGTTATTTCGAGGGCATCGCGATAGCGGTTCAGGATCGTGCCGGGTGGCAGGTCTGTGTAGGGTGGATCACCAATGTTGGTAAAGGTAAGTTCGTAATGCCCCCGTTTTATTCGGACCAGTTCGGTATAAAACAGGGGCAGGTTGCGGCTGCGGGCCAGACGCTCGGCGCCGGGGTAAAACGGCGTGTCCTGGTGCAGAAAATCAGTCCAGTAAGCCTGCTCTGGTACGTCGGGCACCTGATCGGCCACCAGCGCAATAACGCGCGGCACGGCCTTGCGGGCCACCATCTGCCGGGGCAGCGCGTGCATCGGCGTGGGTACTGCCCCGTGACTTGACCGGACATGCTGCATCAGTTCCTCAAAAAATGGACTCGACAAGGGCTTATAGACACTGTCGACCGGTATCCCGTTTACCACCGATGCCGACGGAATCCACTCCCAGTTGCTTGTATGCGAGCCTACGCAAATAACCGTTTGTCCCGCCCGCAGACGCTCCTGCACCA
>JBBRUB010000301.1:0-5328 GCA_038248175.1 Cytophagales bacterium
TAGCCAGCAAAGGGGTATGTTGTCCCTAACTGAGTGGGCTGTGGAAGCGCGTGGGATTAAGTCTAAACCGCTGGAGAAATTTCTGGTTACGTTCACTAACTGGCAGGAGAAGGTCAGCCATTTCTTTACGAACCGGCTGACCAACGCTGGCATGGAGGGAACTAATAACCACATTCGTAGTATCATTCGACGGGCCTTTGGGTACGTGGATTTTTCAGCCCTTCGTTTGCGGGTTTTAACCGAGTGTGGATGTAGCCCGTAATAACTTTTTAAGAACCAAAAAGAATTAATATCGTCCTGCGATAAAAACGGGCGCTTTTCGGTCTTTAGCGGCTCCGGGTGCAACAAATCGCCTGCGTAGTCAGGGGGGCGGGGTGGGTATTTGACCATGGTATTGTTGGTTGTCCGCTTCCGAATTTTCCACCATAAACTCCCTGGGGTATTCCTCATAATCTTCGTCCGGGAGGTCCGGAAAATCCCAAACCGGCCTAGCGTCAAGATCCGGTAGTTCACGCCAACGCACACCCGATTCAAAAGCCTGAACTCCGCTGTGATCCTCTACCTCCGTTAATTCAGTCTCGTCACTTCCAAAAAACTCATTCTCTTCGTCAACCGTGAGCTCCTGTAGACCACCCAAAATGCCGATTCGGGTGTCGCCTGGAATCTCCCACTCCATGATATTTTCAAACGGTGGGACAAACGCTCCGCTTACCCGGCCCGCCAGTACCTGTTTTGCTTCGTTTTCATGCAGTTGGCGGGCCAGTTCCATGATATGCTCCCGCTCCAGCGCGTCGTTCCTTTTGCTAAACCAGTTGAACCAGCTCCTTAGGCCGCGCTTGGCGGATAGTTCTTGCTTGTAGAGGGCATGGGCCGCCTGTAAATGAGACCGGGTTAATTCAACAGCCTGGCTGGTTAGGGTATTCATTGGATCGTCGCCCACCAGCACCGAAACCGATTTGCTGTCCATAAAGGCAGTCATGATCTCACTGACGAGTTGCTGGATGTTCACTTGAGGCGGGGCTGCTGCGGCGGCTTTATCCTACAATCTGATTAGGAACGTAATGTTCTCGATGGCCAGTGCGAGGGCCTTGGTTAGGGTGTCAATACCCTCCAGTCTGAGATCTTGCCGCGTACTGGCGTAGGTAGTATGGTAGGCAGCGCTGCTGGAAATGTCTTTGAGCTCGGCCAAGACCCGTTTCATCAGGACTAGGCTCAGGTCTTCACCAGATTCGAGGGGATTGATGCTCGTCTCGTGAAAAAAGCGGATCATAGACCCCACTAGATCCCCTTCGACGGGTGAAATCGGAAGCGCCTTAAAAAAGTCAATGATCGACCCCATCAGCCGGGGTGTACTCATTTCGTATCGTTTGGCGAGCCGCTCAAACTGATCGTAGTTTACGTTGGAAACCTCGATACATTTCATGGGAAAACAAGATTGAGAAAATACACTGAATGACGGTTATTTACTGCGAGTGGACATGCTTACGAGGGCCCTCCGCCCGGCTCAGCGAACGTTCATGGCCAGGTACAGATCATTCAGCCCGCGCCCCAGCTTCTGACCAGCCTGCGCATCGCCTGCGTTGTATTTTGCTCCGGCTGGCCGCTGATCCAGCCATAGCCAGACGTGCCGGCAGACGCGGGCGTCGGTCAGGGCACCGTGCAGGCTTTCAGTCGCCTGGAATTCATAGCCTGTGATCTGAGCAGCAGCGCTAAGCTTATGGGTTTTGAAGCCGGTGGTATGGTAGTCCTTGCTGGAAGGTTCGCCCATAAACCGGGCAAAGCGGTTCATGCAGCATACAGGAACGCCAATCCAATCAAGGTCGATGCCGACGGCGGTTAAGAAACCGCTTTCGAATTCTGCGTTGTAGGCGCAGATCGTTTGCTCACCGAGCAAATGGATTAGCTCACCCCGCACCTGCTCGATGGTTGGCGCACCGGCGACTATCTCAGGGGTGATGCCATTGACGGGATTTATGGCGAAGGTCCGGGCCGGATTGATGAGCGTATCGAAGAGGGTCCGCCCATCCGGAGCCACGACTGCAACGCTCAGGATACGGTCAAGTTTTGGATTGACGCCGGTCGTTTCAATATCTATGAATACCATATTGGAGAGAAAAAATCAGTGAGGGGTACGTTCAGCTTAGGGTAGGGGCGTCGTGCCGACCGGTTGTTCACCGGGGAAGCCTTCGTTGAACGTGTCGATTAGTACGGCGCCACTCCAGTCGGTGTCGGCATCAATCTGGCAGCCCGTAAAGTCACTGCCGCTCAGGTCGGCGAAGTTGAAACGAACGCCCTGCAGGCGGGCCTGCCGGAAGGTGGCGTTCTTTAGTGAACACATACTCAGATCCGCCCGGTAAAGTCGCGCCTGACCCGCCTGAAGGCCGTCGAGCGTCAGGTTTTGCAGGTTGGCATCCGAAAAGTCAACGCCGGCTTCCAGCAGCGCGTTTAGGGCGTCGAGAACCGACCCCTCCGTTTCAGTACTGGTAATCTCGGTACCGTCCGTCTTGTAAAATGAAAATTCAGTCATTGGATGAATGCCGGACTGGCCGGATAGTAAGGGTGAAAGCTGGTCATAAACAAGGCAAATTTTTCCGTTGACTCCTTACGCGACACCAGCAGCCTGCGGACTGGGCCAGCGCAGGTAGTATTGGGAGTCCGGTAAATCGACCTGCCCTTTTGTGCGGGTGATGGCGACGTAGAGCATATTTATCTCTTCGATGACGTCACTGGGCTTTACCGGTACCGGCACCGGCAGGTTTAATTCTTCGCACTGCTGCTGGGTCTTTAGATGATCGAGGCTGGTGGCCAGCTTTTCCTGGTCGATAAAGTCATCGCACAACTGGACGTGGTCGTACTCCAGGCCCTTGCAGCGGTGTACGGTTGAGAAGGTCACGTCGGTCCACGCCCGCTGGTGCGCCGGCAGATGAGCCTCCTGAATTTGCTGGAGGTACCCGGGCAAATCATTTTTGTAGAGCAGTACCAGGGTAAGGGCCGTTTTCATTTGGCCATCCCCCGTCTGGTCGATATACGCTTCAAGCTCGTCGAGACTGTCCATGTTCTTCAGCAGCGGGTGCCGTATCCGGTGGTGTTCCCCATTGTAGAGGTGCAGCATGTCGAGCAGCCCCACGCCGTTATCCATAAACGTATAGCTGTGCAGGCCGCCCTCGAAATACAGCGTCCCAATGCTCTCTTCTACGCACAGGGCGTTAATGGCCGCGCCCAGCAGTTCCAGGTTCGTACGGCCGATCACGACACCATTGCTTTCTTTACCCAGCGGCTGGTGTTTGCCCGCCCCCTCGATAGGCTGGGGTTTATAAGGCTTGTTTTCGCCCAAAAACGGATTTACCATCTCTTTGAGCGCCAGCACCTGCATGGCCAGCTCAGCCACCGGCGGGCCGAAGCGGAAGCTGCGGTTGAGTTCATAGGCGGCATAATCAACCTGGTCGAGACTGTTGACAGCGTGACGAAAGCCGTAGATCTGCTGGTGCGTATCGCCCACGATCACGCGGGTAGCGTGGGTTTGCTGGCTGAACACGTCGAGCATCGTCGGGCTGGCATCCTGCCCCTCGTCGAAGAGGATGTAGTCGTAGTCCAGGTGGGGCTGACTGAGTCGAAACTTCTTCAGGTAAAAGTCGTGGGTAACCTTTAGTTTTCCCTGCTCCATCTGCTGCCACAGCCAGGTAGCTCCTGCATTGATAACGGGGAGAAAGTAAGCCGCGAACTGGCGGGCTGCGGTCGTATCGTAGCGGAGGAGGTCCTCGTAATTGAGTTGACCGATCGTTTTCGCGTCGTGATTACAGAACCAGGCTAGAAGCTGCAGGCTGTGGGCAGCAATAGCCAGCCAGGGAGCAGCCCGGCGGGTAGGGGGCAGGCAGCTGGTGACACTGGTTTGCGTCTTGAGCATTGCCGCCAGCTCATAGGCGGGATACTGCCCGGCTGGCAGTAACTGGATGTCCGTCTTACCAATAACGTGGCGGTAGGCCAGCGAGTGAGCCGTGTGCACATCGACGCCACCCACCCCGGCTGACTGGAAAGCACCCACGGCGGCCTGGCGAACGGTTTTGTTGAAGGCGAGGTAGAGACCCCCTGGATTACTCCGGCCTGAGCCGGACCCGCTGCGTAGTCCGGCCTGTTGCTGATGGCGGGCGTATTCGACGAGGGTCGTGGTTTTACCCGATCCGGCGACGGCATTGATCTTCAGGTTTCCCCTGGCGTGCACGATGTCGTTTTGCTGGTTGGTCAGGGACCGGCGACTGGCACCGGGCGTCGAAGCCGGCTGTATTTGCCGGAGACCAAAGCCTTGGCCAGCGAAGGCATCGAGGGTGGCGGAGGACTGTTTCATGGAGATGAATGCGTAAAGAAGAAGGGTTGGATCTAAGGCTCGATAACTACATTTCAGGGTTGCCAATGCACCAAAGTGATTATTCAGGCGTTGGCACAATTAATCTTATGGTCATTTACTGGTGAGCTTGCACTATAGCTATGGTCACGCGTCGACTTATCCCATTTACCCTTTCTCAGGTTTTTACCACCGCACTGCTGGTAGCGGTGCTGGCGAGCAGTCTCTCGTGCCGACGGGGTGATTTGCAGCCTGATGGTGATCCTGACGCCTTGACGCTCAAGGCCCAGCAGGATGAAATCATCAATTCGCCCAGTCCAGCCGTGGCACTGTCTGGCGATTACCGATTGCAGTTCCTCCGGCGCGATATGCGGCCACCTACGCCCGATACCTACGAGTACTTCCCTACGCTTGACGAGCCGGAAACGGCTCCGGGGCCCTCCAGCGGCTACACCAGTACGTACCATCTGCTGGCGCGGGCCTCGGCGGGCAAGGACTCGATCCGGTTGGTTTTGGACGGGGATGGGTACCTGGGCAAATTCGATAAATATGATTTGGGCACCTTCAATTTTGCTAATTACCGCCAGGGGCGTTACGCTGCCCCACCAACCGACGAACGTACCGATGACTGGCAACTCGGCATTCGTCAGCGACTCTCTGATTATTACCATCAATTGGCCGCCTCGCGCAGTAGCTACGCTCAGAAAACAACTCTCTTTTTTGGGCTTACTCTGGGACGGGTAATCAATAAAGCTGATCCCCGCTACGGCAAAATCGTCGTGCTCGATCGTAACTATGACGATTTTAGCAACGACTATTACCTTCCACTCGGTAAGATGACGTTCGGCCGTAAATCGGTTGGGGTGCTGGCTGAGAGGAAGTAAGGACTTGATATACATGCGCGTTACCAGGTAGTACCGGGACGTAATTTACAGAAAAGTAATCAGTATAAAGCGGATAACTACTTTTTTTTCGGTCGCTTCTACCCA
>JBBRUB010000302.1:0-5323 GCA_038248175.1 Cytophagales bacterium
AGGCCAGCCGCTTTTACGTAGCCCATGCTGATACCATAGGCGTTCAGATAAGGGCGTTTGATATGACGGATTTCGGCTATGATGTCGCGCAGTGTTTCGTGAATTGTCAGTTGCCAGCGCGGTATATCGGACGTAGAAATAAACGAATATCGGCCATACACACATATTGCACCCGGCTGCCGCAGTTTATTCATCATTGAATCGAGCCAGTTGACCGGGTAGAAACAATCGGCGTCGGCCAGGAGGATATACTCGCCGAGCGCAGCTTCCTGACCCATTTGCCGGGCTGGACCCCAGCCCTGAATGGGCTGAAAGGTCGTACGAATCTGTAGCCGGTCGATGGTGGTCTGCGTCTGGTCGTCGGAGTTGTTGTTTACGACAATAATTTCATAAGGAATCTTTGTCTCGAAAGCTGAAAGGGTACTAACGCACCGGATCAGGTTTGCTTCTTCGTTATAGGCTGATACCACAACAGACACGACCGGCTGGCTGGTATAGCGGGCGGCTAAACGAGCGTTTATCGTATCGAAAACGGCTTGCGGCACATCATCTAAACGTTGGTAAGGATAGTCGTGGTGTTTGAGCCAGTTGGGGTTACTGAACATATTCATAGTACGTTCATGTTGGTTTATTGAGAAACAAAACAGGGGTCTTCTGCTTTGATAATCAATCAACTACGTCAAAATTTACTAAGCGGTTATTCTCTGTTTCAGCAAGTGGGTTTCAGGTGCTGGATAATCCTGTCAAACTCTTCCGAACGTCTGGCCCATGAGTTACCCCGTGCCATCGCTATCCGTTGTGCTACCCGTTCGGCACTGGTATCGGCCAGTGCGGTACGAAGGGCGGTGGCAAAAGCAACGGGTGATTCGGCCAGGGCGATGATACCCGAAAAATCGTCGAGTAAGGAAAATGGCGTGGCTACTACCGGCAAACCGGCAGCCAGATACTCGTTGATTTTCAGTGGATAAATGGTGTAGGTATGGGGGTTGCAGACAAACGGAATCATGGCCGCACTCATCTGTGCCAGCAGCGGGGGCAACTCATTAACCGGGCGCGATGGCTCGAAACGCACGTTCGGATACGCCGTTAGCTGCCGGGTAATGGCCGGTTCGTTTACGCTGCCAACAAAAATAAAGTCAACGTCGGGCATTGTCTTTACACAGTGTTCTACCAGCGGCAGGTCTATGCGGTCGTCGGCGGTACCGAGGTAACCGACCACGGGCCGGGCCGGTGGCTGGTTTGGGATCAATTGCCGGGCGTGGTTGAAGAGGTCGAAGTTTACGCCGTTTTTTACGCAGTACGCATTGGGTTGCAGCGGCTCTTTGGCCCGACGCAGCGTTTCGGATGTCGTAACAACGGCATCTACGCGCGGCAGATATTCCCGTTCGAACCGGCCTCCGTGGCGGCTCATCCAGGGCGACAGTGTGATCTCATCAAAGCAGTAATAGATAGTAGCGCACTCGTTAAGTTGGTGCAGCATTGGAACGCCAAACACAGGATTGAAAGCGTTGATGACCAGCGGTTGTTCAATACCAAGCTGGTGCATTACCTTTCGTAATCCCTTTACCAGCCGATTGGCATTCCAGGTAATCAGCCGGTCGTGTAGTACATCGGGGAGCCAGTTGATGGGTAGCATAGGCGGGGGCTGCCAGGTGTACGTTTCAACCCCATTAGCCAGTTTTTGAGTAGTCAGCGATTGACCCGAGCGCAGCAGCGTCTGCACCGGTACTTCGGTGCGCCCCAGTAAGCCTTGCGCAAGGTCTTTGATCGTGTACTGATAATCGACAAACACAACCCGATGCCGGGCCGATAGTTCGGTCATAAGCTGAACAATGGCCTTCTGAAACGGCCCACCTTCCCAGGTTGTCTGTCCAACGCAGATAATGCCATCAAACTGTTTCATACCGAAGCGTAAACCGGGTTTTGGCGATCAGCAGGCTGAGTTGTCTGATTGGGAAGGGGTGTATCCCAGCGTTCTCCAGTGCAGAACAGGACCGAGTTGATGAACAGCAGCGTACTGGTTGGAAACTGTCCCAGAATTGGGTTAGAGTAACTCACCAGCGCAATACCAGCAAACTCGGCCAATAGGGCAACCAGTAACAATTGCAGTTTAGGGTCGTGCAGTTGCCAGATCTTTATGGTACCCGTGAGCATAATGCCCGCTATCATAAACAGATAGAGCGAAAGACCGACAATGCCCGTCTCGATCCAGATTTGTACGTACCAGCTATCGGTTGGTATCTGGGAGGCAAAGTGGTTGGGCGAAAACCGCTGACCGGCCCCCGTCGATGAACCGATACCTGCCCCAAACGGCAGGTCTTTCAGGAATGCCCGTAGCTTGGCCTGATTTTCGAGCCGGACCATGAACGACATATCTTCCATAGGGTGCAGCGCCGTGCGCATCCGGTAAATCTGGTAGTTGGAATCGCCAATGTGGGTAAACATCAGCACTAGAAAAATAGGGATACCCACAGCAACACCCCGCAGAATGGGCAGTGGTTTACGCATCAGAAACAGATAAACCGGATAACCCGCCAGAATAGCGAATAATGCACTACGCGTACCGGCCACGGCAAAGCCCCAGAATACAATCAGGCCAATAATGACGAAGCCAATCCGGTACAGCCAGCGGTTAGACTCGAAAAAGAAGATGATGCACAGCAGCGTAACGCCCGCCATCTCAGAACCAAACTGCCCGGCGTCGGAGTAAAACGAAAAACTGCGTAATTGCCCCCACAAAATGTGTGTCCGTTCGGCTCCTTCGGCCAGCCACCGCTGCTCGGCAGGTTCCAGACCAATGTATTGCTGCTTAAACGCCCAAAACGCGGCCAGTACCGACCAGAACAGCCAGATACCCAGTAGTCGATAGATATCTTTCCGGGGAATGGGAACAATAAAGACGATGAGAGCCAGAAAAAACCAGTTCATTGACATAGACCGGATGTGATAAATCCAGCCCTGCCGCGAGGGCGCATCGGGGTTAAAATACTCCAGTAGCGTATAGACCAGCCAAACAACCAGCAGGTAGAACGTTGGGTTATTGAGCCGGTACCACGCCATGCGCTTACCGTTCAGAACCGTACTAAGCAGTGTTAGGGCCAGTAGACCGTCCAGAGCCAGCCCCACCGGAACTTCGGTGCTTAGAAAACGAGAAAAGCCCAACACGAAACTGACATTGACGTAAATCAGCAAACCCAGCCGGGGTTCAAGCAAAATACCGACTACCGTAGCCAGACCCAGGGGTACGGCCAGTGCTATCAAACCACCCACCAGCCCAAAGCCGCCCAGCATCCAGCCCGCTGTCACTGCAGCCACTACGCCTATGATTCCGTAGAGCCAGCGGTCGTCGCGCATCAGGTCAGAAAAAGACGATTGTTGAGACATGTAGCAAAAGGTAATAGTCTGAACGGGGTGATGAATTTACGTATTCACGGGCAACAGCCGTTGCATATGAAGATAAACTAAATGACTGACTTCTGTGGCTGCGTTCGTGGTGGCCTATGCAGCCCGACGCGCTTTTTCCCAGATGCCGGAGATGTTGCCGTTTCCGTATCGCCAGAAGCCGAGCAGAACGCACCAGTTCATAAAAACAAAGTAAAACGGCACAAACGTAAGTTTCCAGCGGGTTTGCCGATTCTCGAGTATGTAGCCTATACCGGCAATCGCGTAAAAAGCGAGTTGCAGACCGAATAACACCTGCCAGAACCATGGCCCCGGCGTATCAGACACGGGTTTCGTAAGCATAACGGCGTTGAGCAATACTAACATGGGCAGACAAAACGGAGTAACAGCCCAGCGCAGTACCCGGTGCGAAACGTACTGAAATGTTAGCCAGCCATAGCGCGACACATTCAGCAGATATGACAACCGTTTCATGGCCTGAAAGCCACCTGTAGCAATTCTGACCTTACGTTTCATTTCCTCGGCTACTGAATGAGACGGGTGTTCGAGCGCGTAGGCATCGGGCGCGTAGGCCACCCGGAATCCACGTCCGGCAATGCGCAGCGAAATAATAAAGTCGTCGAGCAGGGTATCGGTTTCTACCGGTTCGTACAATTCGGTTCGTATAGCAAACAACTCCCCGGCGGCCCCGACAATGGTGTGCAGTTCGGCGTCGAGTTTTTTCAGGAACGACTCGTACCGCCAGTAGAGGCCCTCACCACTGCCAGCCGCCGTATCGGTACCTGCGGCCCGGATGCGTTTTTCGCCCGTTACGGCTCCCACCTCCGGTGCGTTAAACCGACTGATCAGGCGGCTAACGGCTTCGGGGTTGAGGTGTGTGTTGGCATCGGTAAAGATTGTGATGGGCGTTTTGACATCGTTCATGGCCCGGTTCATGGCTGCCACCTTACCCAGCCGCTGTGACCCCGATAAGACCGTCAGATTGGGTAACTCAGCCTGGCATCCCGCCAGGTATTCGGCTGAACCGTCATTCGATCCTTCGATAACAAAAAGCAACTGGAGACGCTCGGCTGGATAATCCTGATCGAGGCAGTTCTGAAGTTTGTCGCTCAGGTAAGCCCGTTCGTTGTAGGCAGGCACGACCATCGTCACCATGGGTAGTGTGTCGGTACGGGTTGGTATTGACACCATTGGCTGTGAACGCTTCTCGGCTATGCCAGTGCGACCCCGGATACGAACCAGCAACCACGCCACCAGTCCATAGCCAAGGTAGGTGTACAGCACCACGAAGGCCAGTCCGAAAAAAAGAATGCCAACACAATTGTAAACTAACGTCATGGTTTTGCTTGAGACGGGATTATTACGCGGGAGATACACTTGATGACCGGAAATTCCATAAAATGCCAAGCAAAAGGGAGGTAATGTGATTAAATTGGCCCTTTATAAGATGCGAAAAGGCATGTTTCGGTAACACGAAGGTGGCAAAAAAAGCGTAGAAAACCAGTAGCTGGAGTAACGATGCATGTCGGCGCATATACAGAATCCGGTTTCGGGTCAGGTAGTAGGTGCGCAGGGGGCTGTTACGCCCAACTGATACCGATTCTTTATGCAGAATAGTGGCCGAAGGCTGGTAATATATAGTGAAGCCCGCGTCCAGAATTCGCTGCGACCAGTCCAGTTCTTCGTAGTACAGAAAGAACCGCTCGGCAAACCGCCCCACTGTATTGACCACCTCCCTGCTCACCAGCATAGCGCAACCGTGCGCAAAATTTGTTGGGCCGGGTACGTTGTACTGCTCACTGTCGGGCCGATCGTAGCCAACTACGGTTGCTGTTCCAGTAAACATGTTCATGGCATTATACCCCGCGTATTGTACATGGCGTGGCTGATCGAAAAAGAAGATTTTCGGACACACAACCCC
>JBBRUB010000303.1:0-5318 GCA_038248175.1 Cytophagales bacterium
AAAAAGCAAACCCACCGGGTATATGACAACTCGGTTATTGAGGTGCAGGTGTTGAAGTAATCAGCGGTACTCCCTATCTATCGCAGAAAAGACAGCTACAAGGCTGTCTTTTCTTTTGGCCAGAATATTTACATTCGCCCTCATTTCCACCGTCTCATGCCATTACCCGCCCGATTTATTGACCCGTTCACCGACTATGGTTTTAAACGACTGTTCGGTACAGAAGCCAACAAAGAACTACTCATTGCTTTTCTGAACTTGTTTTTGCCACAGAAGCATCAGATAACCGAACTGCGCTATGCCCGTAACGAGTTTTCAGGTTTAAACGAAATGGACCGAAAAGCTGTTTTTGATTTGTACTGCATCGCCCACAACGGAGATCGGTTCATAGTAGAACTACAACAGGCGCGACAGGTTTTCTTTAAGGACCGCAGCGTTTTTTACTCGTCGTATCCTATTCAGGAACAGGGACAGGTAGGGCGATGGAATTTTGAACTTCAGTCCGTATATATGATTGCCGTACTGGACTTTATTTTGACCGATAACGCTGATGTCGTCAGCACGGTACAACTCAAAGATCAGCATAATCAGGTGTTTTATGACAAGCTAACGTACATCTATATGGAGATGCCTAAATTCACCAAAACCGAGGATCAGCTCGAAACACAGTCCGACAAATGGCTGTATATTCTGAAGTACTTGCCTCACCTGTATGAACGGCCCGACTGGATACAGGAGCGTATCCTGAATAATCTGTTCGATGCCGCCGAGGTTGCTAATCTGAGTCGTTCTGAACGAAGTCATTACGAAGAAAGTCTCCGAACCTATCGCGATTTGGAAAATACGCTCTCTTACAGCGAAGAGAAGGGACTACGGCGAGGTATGGAGAAAGGTATGGAGAAAGGCCAGAGGGATCAGCAGTTAGCAACCGCCCGGAAAGCACTCGAAGCAGGATTGTCCACCGTTATAACAGCTACGCTGACCGGGTTATCAGAGAAAGAGATAAGGGACTTGATGAACGACTGACACTACTCTAACCAAACGCGAAAGAGCCAGCCACGTCTGGCTTTTTCACGTTTGATGCAGGTCAATCTATCTGTTCAGTTCGCCACCTCGCCCTTCAGATACCGGTTCAGGTAGTCGGTGTATTGACGATACAGCAACTGGTAGCTCGGCTGGTTGTACGACACGCCGTGTGCACCGGGCGGGTAGATGCGCAGATCAGCATCTTTGCCCGCATCTTCGAGGGCGGTCATTAGCTGGAAGGTGTTGCGAACGTGTACGTTTTCGTCCATCGTAGAGTGGGCTACAAACATCTTCCCGGCCAGATTTTTAGCATAGGTCGTTACGGCACTCGCCTGGTATTTGGCGTCGTTTTCGGGCAACAATCCCATGTAGCGTTCGGTATAGATGCTGTCGTAAAGCCGCCAGTCCGTTACGGGAGCGCCCACGAGCGAGACCTTGAACACGCCGGGATGGGTCAGCATGGTGTAGCTGCTCATGTAGCCGCCGTAGCTGTGGCCCCGAATGGCCATGCGGTCACCAGCAACGTAGGAAAGCGATGCCATGTAGTTAGCCGCTTCCACAAAATCCTGGCTCTCATATTTGCCAAGCTGCTCATAGACAATCTTCTCAAAATCGCGTCCGTAGCCCCCGCTACCCCGGTTATTAACGCCCACCACGAAGTACCCTTCCTGCGCCAGCCACTGATGCCAGCCCGTTGACGCCCATTCATTATAGACCGACTGCGCCCCCGGACCACCGTAAATGTCCAGCACAACGGGATACTTTTTACTGGGATCGAAGTTGAGCGGTTTGATGATCGATATGTCTATAGTCTGCCCGTCAGACGTAGTCAGGCTTGATAGTTCTTTGGGCGCATAGACATGCGTGACCATGTATTTCGCCACGGCTTCGTTGGCTTCGAGGGTTTTCAGCAGCTTGCCCGCTGTGCTACGCAGTTCGACCTGCACAGGCGTTTGTACGTTGGAATAGCGGTCGATAAAATACTGCCCGTTCGGCGACATATTGACCGTGTGCCGACCCGGTACGGTAGTGATACGCTGCTTATTTCTGCCATCGGTACCAATGACATATAACTGCCGTTCGGTGGGGGAGGCTTCGGTGGAGGTAAAATAAACCTTACGGGTTTTTGGGTCGATGTGGTGCACGTAGGTCACCTCCCACTTGCCCTGCGTAACCTGACCGAGCAGTTTGCCACTGTAATCGTAGCGATAGAGGTGCGCAAACCCGTCGCGGTCCGAGAGCCAGTAGAACTCGTTTAGCCCGGCGGGAAAGTACAGCAGATGGTCGATACCGGCGAAAAAATCGAAAATATCAACCCACGTTTTCGACGTTTCCTGCATGACCTTCCGGGCAATGCCGGTGCGGGCGTCGGCCATGAACAGGCGCATGTCGTTCTGCCTGCGGTTCAGGTGCATGATGGCCAGTTGCCCCGGCTGCGCCGTCCAGTAAATGCGCGGAATATACCCATCGCCCGGCGTGGATTCGCTCAGGTCCACCTTCATCCAGGTATTTTTCTGCGTAGCGAGGTCAATCACGCCAATGCGGACGGTTGGGTTCTGATCGCCAACGCGGGGGTAAGGCAGCGAGTCGAATTTCTCGTCAAAGCCCCGGTAATCCGTTAGCTTGTAAATCGGCACCTGCCGCTCGTCCGACTGCCAGAAGGCAATCATCCGGCTGTCCGGCGACCAGTCCCAGGCCTGCGCCAGGCCAAACTCTTCTTCGTAAGCCCAGCCAAAACGACCGTTGTAAAATGCCGACTTGGCATCGTTGGTCAGCTGCATTTCTTTCTGCGTGGCAAAGTCGAACACAAACAGGTTGCCGCCCCGCTCATAGCCAATTTTCTGCCCGTCGGGGGCGAGTTCGGCGGTTTGGGCGTCGCGCGCCACGAGTTTCAGGCTCTTGTCGGCCAGCGAATACACGTAATAATCCGACATACCCGACCGCCGATAGACGGGCCGAAAGTTGGCCTGAAACACAATATTCTTCGCGTCTTTCGACCACCGGAAGGCATCGTACTGGAACGGTTTATCAGTACCCGGAAATTTGAGTTGGCCCGTGGTGAAAACCACCGTTTCGGTCAGCGTAGCGGAGTCCAGCGTTTTAATGGTATCGCGCCCGGCAAGGAATGAGAAGCGGTTTCCCCCGTCAATCCAGTTCACCGATCGAGGCCCGCTGGAGCCACTGAGTTGCCGACCCGCGTTCAGCGCGTCAGTCAAGGATGCATAGGGTTGTTTGGTCGTTGCCGTACTAGGTTGCGCAACAACAGCGTATGGAAACAGATAGACTGCCAGAAAGGCAGTTCGCAGCGTGTAAGGAATCATAGAGTCTTGGAATAATTTATCAAAAATAGCGAAAACCTTCCTACCACCTATTCTCCTGTATGCTTCAAATAAGACAAAATAGCATTCAATCGTGTCAATTTCAGCTGTGACTTGAGCATTCTGAAAACCGGAATAGTCATATACCAACCAAATTAACTTATTTATGAAAAATAGGTAACTATCTGACCGTCAATTTTTTCAGATGTGCTGTCTGTTCTGGCTGACGCTCCTGATGTGCGGCAGTGCAATTGCCCAGGGCAACCGCTACACCATAAAAGGCCGCGTGACCGAGGGGGTCGGCAGTGGTATTCCCGGCGTAACCGTTGTGCTACGCGGCAGTTCGCAGGGTACAACAACAGTTGCTGATGGCCTGCACACCTTCGGCACGACGGTAGCTTCCGGGCGGCAGGTGGGCAAATTGGCGGAGCCAACGGAAACGTGTTCTACAGCCCAATCAACTCGGCCAACATCACCAACAACATCTACGACATCACCCGGCGCGACGCAGCCAGAAATTTTCAGGCCGTTGAACCTACCCGCGTAAACCCGCTCTCGACCATCGAAGACATGAGTTTTACGCAGTCGGTAAACCGGACCATCAGCGATCTGCAACTGAACCTGACGCCGTTCAAAGGCTTTAGCTTCGACTGGATTATGGGCGTAGATACGTACAGTCAGTTTGGCAAAAACTACATCCGGCCCTACCCGTATCAGGCGCAGTCGGGCTTACCGCTGGAACGCTACCCATTTGGCTATGCCGCCACGGCTACCAACCAGGTGTTGTTGTTCAACTCTGACGTAACGGCGGGCTACGAGCGTAACCTGACCAACAACCTGCGGCTGAACCTGATTGCGGGCTTCAACTACCAGTTTAGTCAGCAGGATTTCAGCCGCAATGAGGGGCAAAACCTCGCGCCATTCATCCAAACGGTTAGTGGTGCTTCCAGCACAACGTTTCAGCTGGGCTACGGGCTGGACCGCTTCAATCTGAGCGGGTATTTTGGGCAGGCTACGGTGTCGTACAAAAACCTGGCTTTTTTGACGGGTGCGCTCCGGCGCGATGCGTCGTCCAAATTCTCGGCTACCGAAACCAACCAGATTTACCCCAAACTGAGTGGCTCATTTGTGGTGTCAGATCTGGATTTCTGGAAGGCTTCTACGATTGGCGAGAGCTTCAACAGCCTGAAACTGCGGGCCAGCTACGGCGAATCGGGTAACCTGTCGGGCATTGGCTCATATAGCCGGTTCTGGCAGTTTCAGCCCATTCCGTTCCTCGGTCGCAACACCATCATTCCGTCGTCAACGCTGGCCAACCCAGCAGTACGACCCGAACGCATGGCAGAGCTGGAGTTTGGGGCCGATATGTCATTCCTGAAAGACCGGCTGACGCTGACCGTTACGGCCTATAACCAGCAAATCAAAGACCTCGTGGTGAACCGGACGCTGGCCCCCTCAACGGGCGGCACCGGCATTGTAAACAACGTGGGTACGATGGAAAACAAAGGCATCGAACTCATGCTGGGAGCCACACCCATCAAGACCAAAGATTTTAGCTGGGACGTTACGGCCATCTTCAACCGAAACCGCAACAAAATCCTGAGTCTCGGTAGCCCCCGCATCGAAATCTCGACGGTATCGGGCGCGCCGGTGTTCCTGATTGAAGGACAGCCCGCCAGCGTCTTTTTCGAGTTCCAGTACGCCCGCAACGCCGACGGTTCATTGCTACTAACGCCCCAGGGCTTTCCGCAGCGAGAACGCGGCACGCAGGGTACGGGAGCCGACCTTTCTTACACACCGGGCCGAACTGCCGAAGGCCAGCCATCGGGCGCGTTTATCCGCAGTGTCATCGGCGATCCAAACCCCAAATGGTCGGGGTCGTTTTCGTCGAATCTGACGTACAAGCGGGCATCGCTGCGGTTTCTGCTCGACGCCGTACAGGGCAATCAGGTGTTCAATGCCGACAAACGCACC
>JBBRUB010000304.1:0-5309 GCA_038248175.1 Cytophagales bacterium
CTGTTCTCACGCATTGGCCGTAATTACCATTTTCTCACACTGCTCCAGAAACGCCGGGTCAATGTCTGCACCGAGGCCGGGTGCGTCGGGCAGGGTAATCTGGTAACCGTTATACACAATACCGCCCCGCACGGGGTCTTCGGCGTGTTCAAATACGGCGTCGAGGTCGTAAAACCGGATGTTTTTCCGCGCTGATGCCAGGTGTGCATTGGCCGTTAACCCCAGCCGACTTTCTGACATGCAGCCAATCATGCACGGTATTCCGGCGGCTTCGGCAATGGCGTTGATCTTGAGAGCGTCGAAAATGCCCCCGCTCTTCGAGAGTTTGATGTTGAAATAATCCACCGCTTCCTCCCGCACGAGCCGGATAGCATCGACCGAATCGAACAGGCTTTCGTCGGCCATAATCGGCACAAGCGAGTGGGTCCGCAGATACCGCATACCGACCACGTCGTGCCGGTTAATGGGCTGTTCGCAGTACTGCACATTTAGATGACCGATGCCGCGCAGCACGGTTTTGGCCGTGACCACATCCCAGCCCTGATTAGCGTCAGTACGGATCGGGATATGGGGGCCGATGGCCTGCCGCACGGCTTCCACGCGCCGGATGTCGTCAGCTGCATTGGTACCCAGTTTGACTTTGATGGCATCGGCCCCGTTGGCCTGAATGCGCAGGGCGTCCTGCACCATACGTTCGGGCGTGTTAATGTAAATCGTTTCGTCGGTCACGAGCGTCTGTTTACTACCGCCCAGAAACTGGTAGAGCGGCATGTTGGCGGCCTGAGCCGCTACGTCGTACAGGGCCATATCAAAGGCCGAGCGGGTGGTGGGATGGCCGGGCAGGTAGCGGGTCAGCGCATTCAGGCAACCTTCAATATCGAGCGGGTCTTTGTGGAGCAGCAGCCGGGCCATATCCTGCGCAGCGGCCATGCCAGACGCCTGCGTTTCGCCCACAATCATCCAGAAAGAACGGTGATCCTTCACCCCAGCCCGTCAGCCCGGCATCGGTCTCAATCTCAACCAGCATATTCCGGGCATGGTCAATAGTACCGAGCGAGATAGCAATGGGTGCCCTGAGCGGAATGTCGTAGCGGTAGAGTTTGATTTGCGTGATCTTCATGTAGCAAACATAAAAAATGGAACCCGTTTATCAGGTTCCATTTCGTAATACAACTAACAACGTTACGGTTTATCCCACCAGAGCGGTGCTGACAGTTCCACATCGTCTGGTACATTGGCCCCGTTTTTAGAGGTTTCACCGTTGGGGTACGCTACGCGCCGGATGAATGTGGGCAGGGCAGCACTGACCGGCAGTGTAAAGCCTTTGTACTTGTAATCAAACCGGCGGGCATCGTTCCAGCATTCGGGATTGAGGTAGGTAGCCACGTATTTTTCCTTGAAAATAAGGTCCAGTGTCAGCGCGGGCGCGCCCACGGCAACCACCGGGTTAGCCAGATACGCATCCCGGACGGTAGTAACCACACTGTATTTATCCATGTTGGCCCGAATACCGGCCAGATAGGCTGCGTAGGCGCGTGTCCGGTCGTTGCTGCGCAGGGCCGCTTCGGCTTCAATAAACTTCATTTCCGAAAACGTGGCAATCAGTAGCGGAGAAGCATCGCCGGTCAGGGGTGAGGTCAAAGAAATATATACTTCGTCCTTCACGGTGTTGGCCGCGCCCACGTTACCCTGCCCGTTACGCGTACCGACGAATGTACCCGTTACGGTAGGGTTGGTAATTCGGGTCAGGCGCGGGTCGGTAACGCCATGAGTCGTGCCATTGAGCTGATCTACCAATTGACTCGACAGCCAGCCGTCCAGTAGGAGCGCGGCATTGTTGCGGGATACCTGCGCCCATGGATTTCGGAGCAAAAAGGACGACATCTGCGCATCCTCGGCGTTGGAGGTATATGATTTTGAGACCGCATCGAGTACCGCAGCAGGGGCGTAGCTGCTCTTTTTCGAGATTTTATTGAGTGCCCGCGCCCGCAGGGCCTGCGCTGTTCTGCCCCAGGCGGCCGTGCTGCCCCTGTGAATCAAATCATTACTTGCCAGTAGCTTGAGTTTCGAGTCGGGCTTGGGTAATTCCACAATAGCCTCATTGAGCAGGGTCAGAATGGTCTGATATAAAGCCTCTTCGGTGTCGTAACTGGGCGTAAGCGACGAACCGTCGAACGCTTTGCTGAACGGTGCAGCTCCAAACGTATCCGAGATCAGACTCAGGTGATAAGCAATCATAACGTTGGCCACACCGACATATTCCGACGCACCCTGTTCCTGAGCCTTTATTTTCATGTCGTACAAATCGGCCAGGGCAAAGTAAATATAGTCCCAGGTACCGGTGTAGTCGGTGATCTGGTAGGTATCGGTCGAGCCAGCCGCACCGGGGTTAGCCAGATGCTGCACAAAGTAGGAGGTGATGTTGGCCACCCGCTGCGCGCTGAACGCCGTTTTCTGGGTTGTAGTAGAGAGCAGCGAGTTCAGGGGCGGGTTGCCAATCAGGTTAGGGTTGGTGTTGAGATCAAAATAATCCTGGCAACCACTGGCCGTTGCCAGCAGCAGGGCCAGCAGGGCGAGAAGACTGTATCGTTTAAAAATCGTCATGATTTCGTAGGGAGAAAAATTAAAACCCAGCGTTAAGGGTGAACAGGAATGAGCGCACGGCAGGGTAGGTGAAACCTGTAAAGCCATCGACGTTGCTGCCGGCATTAGTCGAACTCGTTTCGGGGTCGTAGCCGCTGAATTTGGTCCATACGGCCAGGTTATTACCCGTTACTCCCAGTGAAAGACTGCGGACAAACGTATTTTTCAGGATGGAGTTGGGCAATGTATATGACAGACCAACCGACCGTAGCCGCACCCATGAGGCATCTTCAACGAAATTTTCCGACGAACCCCGGTGTACGTTGCGGTAAAAACCAACACCGTAGTTTACGCCGTCTGGGCCTACACCCTGCCCCAGCCAAACGGGCTTGGTATTGGGGGTTCCATTGGCCAGCACACCATCGAAGACCATAGTTTCATTACGGTTTTCGGTGTATTTGGCAATGCCAAAGGCCGAAAAGAAGTTGCCTAACTGGTTGTAGCGATCCTGACCAACGCGGGCATCGAACAGCCCCGTGAGCGTGAAGTTGCCGTACCGGATGATATTGTTGACTCCGCCAATCCACCGGGGCTGGGAATTGCCCAGAATCTTTTGGGTGGTATTAATCACGGGAAAGCCATTAGCTCCGATCACAATGGGGCGGCTGCGGTCCAGTTCAGGCGAGGCATTGGCTTCGCTGGCATTCTCATAGTACCGCTGATAGCTACGTCCGTATAAATTACCGTAAGCGTAGCCCGGTACCAGACGCATAGTAACGTTGGAATTAAGATACCCGGATTGCGAGGCATAGTTTACTTCGGTCAGGCCGTCGCGCAGGCTTAGAATTTCGTTGCGGTTGGCCGAGAAGTTCAGGTTCACGTCCCAGTTAAATTTGGCCGTCCGAATGGGGTTAGCCCGCAAAATAAACTCGATGCCCCGGTTGCGCATGGAACCCGAGTTGATAGCCGCCCGTACGTAGCCCGTTGCCGACGACACATCGACCCGAATAATCTGATCGCGGCTTAGGGAGTTGTAATAGGTCAAATCAACACCCAAGCGGTTATTAAGGAAGCCCATTTCCAGGCCGGCCTCGAAGGTATCGGTGAACTCGGGCCGCAGGTTGGGGTCTCCTAAGAGCGAGCCGCGCGTGAAGCCCGTCAGGCCCGCTGGCAACTGCTGGTACGACGAATAGCCGGTAACGGTAGCGTAGGGCGATGCGTCTTTACCAATCTGTGCGTAGGACGCCCGCAGCTTACCCATGCTGATAACATCGGGCAGCTTGAACTGCTGCGAGAAGATATACGACAAACTGGCCGACGGGTAGAAAAATGAGTTGTTCGGAACCTGCAGGGTGGAGGTAACGTCGTTGCGGCCCGTTAGGGTCAGGAACAGGTAGTCTTTGTAGTCCAGCGTCAGTTCGCCGAAAATGCCCATCAGGCGGTAGTCTTCCGCGCTTTGACTGGGAATGATGGTTTTGGCGTTGCGCAGGTCGAAATAGTTATAGACCGTCAGCTCATTGCCTTCGGCTCCGAAACTTCGAATACGCCGGTCGTAGAGGTCATGGCCCACCCGGAAGGTAGTGTTCAGGTTCTGGCCGATTTTTTTGTTAACGGCAGCCGTAAAGGTGGACGTAATAGCCCGGAAGCTGCTGTTATACTGGTAAACGAAGCCTAAGCCGTTGTCTGCGTACACCCGTTCGCCGGCCAGCCCCGTTGGACCGGGGGCGGTTTGTTTGCGGTTATCAGCATAGGTATCCAAACCCACCCGGTAGTTGAAACTAAGCCAGGTCAGGGGCCGGTAACTGAAATTGAGCCCGCCAATGAGCCGATCTACGTTGTCGCGCAGTTTATTGGTGTACGCACCGTAAATAGGGTTGTTATTACCGTAGGTTTTCATGGTGTTGTCGGCCGTCAGAAAGTCGCGTACATCGTAGCGGGGCGACCAGTAGCTGAGGCTTTCGCTGAAACGGTCGGCGTTGTAGCGGTCTCCGCCCGAGTTGATGTAGTTTAGGGTGGTATTGACATCGAATTTCTGACTGATCTTCACGTTGGTATTAATCCGCGCCGAGATTCTCTGAAAGTTGGTGAAGGGAATTACGCCCTCGTGGTAGAGGTGACTAATAGATGACAGGAACGTAATTCTGTCGGTGCCGCCCGAGAAAGACAGATTATTCTGGTATTGTCGCCCTGTTTGGTAAGCGTCTCTGAAGGGGTTGAAGAGTTTGTCAGGATGCGTAGGATCAACTTTTTTGGCATCGGCAATGGTTGGCCCCCACGAGGGCCAGAAGCTCTGCGGGTCATATACGCCCGAAAAGCCAATGGTGTATTTGTCCTGTACGTCGGGAAATTTATTGACGTTCTCCAGACCAAAGGTACTGCTGTAGTTGGCCCGAAACCCACCCGCTTTACCCGATTTAGTGGTAATAACCACCACGCCGTTGGCCCCCCGCAGGCCATAAAGCGCGGTAGCCGCTCCACCTTTCAGGATGTTAATAGTGGCAATATCGTCGGGATTGACATCGGCCGCCCGGTTCGAGAGACCCCGTGTCTCGGCCCCTGACCCCTGGGTCGAGGTACTGTTATCGAGCAGGATACCGTCGATAACGAACAGCGGCTGGTTGTCACGGCTCACATCGAGGGAGTTGATACCGCGAATCAGAATCCGCGCACCCTGTCCCGGCGCGCCCCCCGTGCTGGAGATGGTTACGCCCGCCACTTTACCCTGC
>JBBRUB010000305.1:0-5275 GCA_038248175.1 Cytophagales bacterium
CAACTGGCGGCAGAAGTCGATGTTTGGCCCGGCCAATCCCGACCGCTTCCAGATGGGGCTGGAACGCGGCTATACCCCGCAGTACGTTTGGAATGCCCTGCAACTGAACCCGAGGTTCGTGAGCGGGGGGGCGGGCAGCAAACCCCACATCACCTTCAGCGAAGTAGGACAACTGGCGGGCGTGTCGGCTACGGACTGGAGCTGGAGTACGCTTATGGCCGATTTCGACAACGACGGCTACCGCGATATTTTTATCACCAACGGCTACCCCAAAGACATCACCGACCTCGATTTTGTGGCCTACAGTGCCGATCATGGCTCGTCATATTTCACCGCCGATACGCAAAATAACGACGGGACAAAAGCCGAAATCGACGCCCTGATCGGCGTTAGAAAATCGAACTTTATGTACCACAACCGGGGCGGCAGCCTGGTCTTCGATGATGTCACCGAAGCCTGGGGGTTGTCTGTTCCGTTGTTCTCCAACGGAGCCACCTACGCCGACCTCGACAACGACGGCGATCTGGACATCGTGGTCAACAACATCAACGATCCGGCCTTTGTCTATGCCAACCGCACCGTTGAACAGCAAACCGGCGGCACCAATCCGGCTGGTTCGACTCACTACCTGCGCGTAAAACTCGTTGGCGAGGCTGGCAACCCGGCAGGTTTCGGAGCCAGTGTATCCCTGCGGTACGGCAGCAATGGAGAACGGCGGCAGGTAGCCGAACAGTCGCCGTACCGGGGGTATAAATCGACGGTGGAGCCGATCCTGCATTTCGGGCTGGGCGCGGCAGAGCGGGTCGATACGGTACGGGTGCGCTGGCCCGATGGCCGGGTATCGGTGCTGACCAACGTAGTGGCCAATCAGGTGCTGACCGTCCGGCAGGCCAGTGCCGGTCTTCCCGACGCAACACCGGGTCGGCCGGGTTCTTCGGTGGTTGCCCACGCGCTGTTTACGGAACTGACGACCGATAATCCGCTGCGGTTCGTGCAGCAGGAAAATCCGTTTATCGACTTCAGGGAGCAAACCCTGCTGCCTCATCAGTATTCGCGCAATGGGCCGGGTATGGCCGTGGGCGACGTAAACGGCGACGGACTGGACGATGTGTTCATGGGTGGGGCTTCGACCATAAACGGGACGCTGTTCCGGCAGCAACCCAACGGCTCGTTCAGCCCGTCGGCGGTAGCGGGCCGTGAGCCGCGCAAGATGGCCGACGACATGGACGCGGTGTTTTTCGATGCCGACGGGGATGGGGACCAGGATTTGTACGTGGTGTCGGGTGGCAACGAATGGCTCGACGGACAACGCTACTACCAGGACCGGCTCTTTCTGAACACCGACGGGCGGGGCAGTTTCCGGCAGAACACCACCGCCCTGCCCGACACCCGCGGCAGTGGCTCGTGCGTGGTAGAGGCTGATTATGATCACGATGGCGATCTGGATTTGTTTGTGGGCGGGCGGCTGACCCCGCGCCGGTACCCACTGCCGGGCCGGAGTTATCTGCTCCAAAACAACGGCGGCAAATTCACGGACGTAACCAACCGGCTGGCTCCCGGCTTAGCCAATGTGGGTATGGTGACGGCGGCACTCTGGAGCAATTACGACAACGACAGCGACATGGACTACGTGGCGGGCAACCTCGGCCTGAACAGCCGCTACCGGGTGTCGGCCAGTGAGCCGCTGCAGGTGTATGCCAAAGACTTTGACCAGAATGGCACCCTCGACCCGATCATGTGCCATTATATTCAGGGCAACTGTTACCCCAGTGCGCCCCGCGATCAGGTGGCAGTGCACCCGTTGCCGATGGCGGCTCAGCTCGCTCCCGTTACGGCCATGCTAACCGGCGATTTTGATGGCGATGGCTGGCTGGACGTGTTACTAACGGGCAATGCCTACGCAACCGATGTGGAGGTGGGGCGGTATGACGCGGGCAAAGGGCTGTTGCTGCAAGGCAACGGGCGGGGCAATTTTTGGCCCCTGACGTTGGCACAAAGCGGGTTCTGTGCTGACCGCGACGCCAAAAGCTTAGTGCAGATGGCTACAGCACGGCCCGGCATCTCGCTCATTCTGGTGGGTAACAACAGCGACACCCTGCAAACATATCGCTGGTCGGTGTCTCCGGCGATTACCAAAGCCAAACCTGATTACCGACGATAATCCGTATCGTTGTGGGCTACACCTGAAAACCAAACTGTTTATGCGTAATTCTGCCAATATCAACAACCCGTTTTCAATGAGACACCCCATTCCTATAATTGGTTTTCCTGCCTTATCGACAATGCTGTTTGCCCTCCTGTTAGTTGCCGAAGCAGCAACCGGACAGGTACGGGACAAGTCTGTATTCAGGATCAGTATGATGCCGAATCAGTCCCGGCTTAGTACAATCGCTATTCAGCGGGCGGTTGATTCGTGCGCGGCCCTGGGCGGGGGAACGGTTCAGTTTCCGCCGGGTACGTACCTAACGGGTGGTATTCACCTGAAAAGTAACGTGACCATTCGGATAGAAAAGGGAGCAACGGTGCAGGGAAGCGATGATTACCGGGATTACGGAATGCCCTGGAAGGACTCGAATGCGCTGTTTTCGGGCGCTGGGCTAACTAACGTCACCATCGAAGGCGGAGGGACCATCGACGGGGTGGACTGCAAATCGCCGGAAGGCGAAGAAGGGTTCCGGGGACCACACTGCATCCGCATCGTGAACAGCGCGAATGTACGGTTTGGGGGAATCACCATTGTCCGGTCGGCCAATTACGCCATTAACTGCCGGTCGTGCGCGGGCATTACCGTTAGAAACGTAACCATCCGGGGTGGACACGACGGATTGCACACCCGTTTCTGCCGCGACATCACGGTTGAAGACTGCGACTTTCGTACCGGCGACGATGCCTTTGCGGGCAACGACAACCAGCATTACGTGGTCAGGCGCTGCCAGATCAACACATCCTGCAACGGCTTCCGGCTCGGCGGTCAGGACGTACTGATTGAGCAGTGCCGGATATGGGGACCCGGCGAGTTTAAACACATTAACCAACGTCGCACCAACACCCTGGCTGCCTTTGTCTATTTCTCACCCGCCGATGAAAATCCCAAACTGAAAAGTGGCAACTGGCTACTGAGAGACGTTACCGTTGAAAACGTCGATAATGTATTCATCTACGATTATGCGGGCGGACTCTGGCAAGCGGGACAACCGCTGACCGATATCCGGTTTGAAAACCTGACTGTTATCGATGCCAAAAAAGCATTCACCGCCATTGGTGACCCGGCCCGAACGTTCAGGCTGACCATTCTGAATTCGAGTTTCATGAATAGCAAAGCCAGGCCAGACACTCCCTCCTTTAAAACTGAGTCGACACTTATAGACACCCGCTACGTGCTGAGTGTTCGTTCGTTCGATCAGGTTAAGCTGCGTAATCTCATTTTCAGGAATTTTCCTTCAAAACCCCTTATCGAGTTGACAGCAGGAAAGAAGGTGCTGATTGAAGAAATCAGCACCTCACCCAAAACAACTGCCCCCCTTCTTTCAATAAAACACGTTGATAACATCATTGATAAGTAGTTGTTGATTGGGGACGTGGGATTGGCAAAAACGTCGTTTTTCTGGTAGTTAACCGAAAAAATCTGGTGATTTTCGACTGACCGTACATAGTTATTGGGAAAGCGACGTACTCAGCAGTAAGGCCATCTTTCTCACAAGTTAATGTGATTTGGCCAGCACAGTTAGCAGGTAGTTAGCTCACTCGATGCATGGGGTCGTATAGACGCTCATCAATCTCGAAAGGCTCCGAGCGCACCGCCTGACATCCAGCAAAAAGGGGATGACGAGGATTGACGAGATAATTAGCCATGATCGGTACAATCGAACTGGGAACCTCAACCAACAACGTTTCTGGCTCCCGTAACCAGTCTAAGAGAAAAGTCTGTGAAGGCAACGGTTGAACACTACCCGTCGCCCGCCAACGGCAGGTAGTTCGCGGGCAAAGGTTCGGCGCGGGTATCGCTGGTGTAGGCACTGCCAGCCGCGTCCAGCTCGACGGTTAATTTTTTACTGGTTCGAATCCGCCCGCTCGGGCTCAATACTACGTTTTGGGTGGGGATCAGGTAGCCCGTGCTATCGAGTGGGATGGAATTGGTATCATCGCCCGCGTTGAGTAAAATTACGTCGAGGTACGTCCGGTCATTACCAGCACCGACTTTGGCGCAGTAACCCATCCGCCGAAAGGAGGCTACCCGGTCGGGATCGGTTGCGTTTGGCTTGATGGTTTTATTAAACCGGCCCGCCATCACACCAACCCGCAACCGGCCCGGACTCAATTCAAAACCCGCATCCAGCACGGTGTAGCCCGACAGCGTAAACGGTGAAAACTCCAGGTTTCGGTAACCGCCGTGCAGCGTCAGCCAGTTTTTATAGCGAGGGCTAACGCCGATGGCGTTATACGCCTGCCCGTAGCCGCTGGTGGGCGAAGTCCACACGCTCTGAAGGGGAATGGTCCAGCCAGCGCGAATTGCCAGAATCAGGCTACCCGTCAGGTACCAGGGCGTATTCTGCACAGAAGACCCCTCCTGCCCCCGCAGCACGTAGAAGCTCTTTGTCAAGTCGATGTCGCCGGTGAGCGTCATAGCGGGTTCGACCGGGCGGGTGGAGTCCGGTTACGGCAGCGTTGTTGTATCCACGCAAACCATCCCGTTTCTGGCCATTATCGGGCCGCTCACCAGTATCGAGAGGAAGAGGAAAAGGAAGGTCATTTTCGCGGGATTTATCGGGCCTGATTTGCCTGACAAAGGTGCCATTTCCTGTCCCTGCCAATCCATACCAACTTGTTTGTATTTTTCTGATAATGAGCGGTTTTAAACATAAAATAGCCGCTCCCATGTACAGAATCGACTGTCAAATTTACGTTGTTGAGTGGTTACCGGGTTGTTGGCACTATTCGCTTAAAAATGTTCAGAAAGAGACCATAAACAATCAAGCCAATGATGACTCCCAACGACAGCCACTTAGCCAACTTGAATACCTCACACCACACCGCTACGGTCATTGACTGGGCAGGGTAACTGGTGAGCAGCGTTACAATGGCCGCGTTTTCGAGGTAATCGAACAGCAGGGTGCCGAACGGCAGCAGCGCAACCCACCGGTTGGGACGGTGGCGAAACAGCGTGCTCAGGATTACGCTAAACAGCAGACTATACACGATGGGGTAAATCA
The DNA here is from genome assembly GCA_038248175.1 of Cytophagales bacterium. Lineage (GTDB taxonomy): Bacteria > Bacteroidota > Bacteroidia > Cytophagales > Spirosomataceae > Spirosoma. The sequence goes on from JBBRUB010000305.1 coordinate 5,211, forward strand.
GGTCGGTTGTCAGTTCGGTTCGCGTGTAGAAGGCACGGGCAGCAGGGCCGTAATCGGCCACCATC
>JBBRUB010000306.1:0-5255 GCA_038248175.1 Cytophagales bacterium
CCGAATGCTGGTCTGTTTGATTCGGTGCGGATATTGGCTCCGGGCCAGAAGCCGAGTTTTACCAACGTTTTTTCCTCGATGTCGGCCCGCGTAATGTAACGGATGAACCGTTTTATCTCGCTTTTCGAGATGGTCTCATCTTCGGTTCTGTAGGTCGTCGTGACCGAATCGGTTTGGGCTTGTGCCGTTAACGCGAATAGCATTGCGACGGCGAAAGAAAGAGTTCGCATGAGTTCTATTGATTTAGATTTTTGCCGAACGTGTACGTCAATCCCGCCTGGAAGCCGTGTAGTCCGCCGAAGGAGGTGGTGGTGGAAATGAACAGGATGTCGCGCTGGTAGCGGAGGTCGATGCCGAGTCGTTTGCTTAGCTGATAGTCAACGCCGACCATAAGGCCGCTAAAGGTGTGGCTCTCTACGGTTTCGGGTACTCCCCGGTTCTCAGCCCGGCCATTGAGCATAAAGGCCAGATACGGGCCGCCGTACAGATTCCAGTGATACGCTACTTCGTTCCGAAACAGCAGGGGCATTTCGAGGTAGTTGAGCCGGGTAAAGCCAGACGCATACTGAACGCCGTTTACGTCAACTCCGCGATACCCCTGCCCGCGCTGGGCGTAGTTGATTTCGCCCCGCATCCGCCACGTCAGCGACAGCGGCAACTCGGCCCAGATGCCGCCCACGCCCCGCCACTGATACGTATTGGTTGCCCTGCCGCCGTTGCTTGCCGAAAGATTAGCCGCCAGCCGGACGCCCACGCGCAAATCGCTCCGGTTTACGGGGCCAAAACCGAGCGAATCGGCCCCGAGGTTGAAGCGGTACGTCGTGCGTAACCCAAACGTCGTGACGGGGCGGTTCTGGCCGGTGAAGTACGCCGTAGCCTGGACGCCAGCCGCCCACCGGTTTGATAACCGGAAATCATAACTTCCGCCCAGCATCGGCGCCACGCGGTTGGTGGTGGTGCTTCCCAAAACCGCCTGATAGCCACCAGTAGGGACGTTTGGTCCTAAAAAAATCAAGCTGTCCACCCGCGTGGCATTGCTTCGATACACCGACAGCCCCGCCCGCAACGACACCTGATGCCGACGGGTCAGGATGGGCAGTACCACCACCGAGAAATCGACCATGCGGTCAGACCGGACAAAGAACTGGTTTAGCCCCACCGGGTCGGGTTGGGTAAACACGTTGGGCGTGTTGGCGGTATTGAGCGGAGCCGTGTTGGCTACCCCGCCCCAGCCAATACCCACCGATACGCCCAGCCGAGGGCGAAAGTAGCCCGTTACCTGCTGCCGGACAGACCAGCCGGTTTGGCCCGCGCCGGGTAGTTTCAACGTACCCGCGCTAATTTCGCCCTCGAAGCGGTACGGCGTTTGCGCTACGGCGGTGTTTAGCCCTGACAGAACGAGCAGGAGGGCAATAATACGGTTTCGAATAGAGAAGGAAATCATGTCAATAGTGGTTGAAAACATTAGAAACGATACCCGGCCTGTACACCGAAATAGGCATTGTCGGGGGTAGCGCGGAGCCAGGGACCCACTATAATCCGGTCGGTGGCGGCCACGTTGTAGTCCGCCGTTACGTGTGCACTGACCCGAAACTCGTTGAGCCAAGACTGGCCGCTGAGATTGACTGTTCGCAGTGTTTGCCCATTTACCACCTGACTACCCCCCGAATAGACCTGAAAACCTGACCGGTACGTCAGCGTTGGCCCTACCGATAGCCCGATGGTATGCCGACGGCTGTACAGGGGTAGAAACCGTAAACCCGTGATGAGCTGCGTTTGCGTAAACTGCTTCGGAAGGAACCCGGTCTCGTAGGTGTCAAAGACCCGCATCAGGTTCAGCCCGGCAGTCAGGCCAACCCGGCGCGAGAGGTAGCGGGTATAGCGGTTTTCGTAGAGGAACGCGCTGCCAAAGTCTTCGGCCAGCAAGCCACCCACTACGTGAATTTCGTTGCGGTAAAACGGGATGTCCTGCTTGATACGCTCATACGCCCGGTTTTTGCGTGGAGACGATAGGTGCGCCTTCAGCGGAAACAGCCGATAGCCAAGTTGCAGCGTCAGAAATTGGCCCCGTTGATTCACGTTATACGTCTGTCCATTTTCCGAAAACGAGCCAATCAACGGTGTCAACCCCTGCTGAAGCGACAGATCGACGGTCAGCCCGCCTACGTCAACGCCCGCGCCGACGATGCCCTCCAGATTAGTGCGCCGAACGCCCCGCTCCTCCAGCGCAATAGCCAGCTTATACGTTTCTATGGATTTTTGGGTGAACTCATTATCGGGGAAAGACGACTCTTCAATCGCGGTAATGCTGTTTTCGAAACTGCTGACCGGACTGGCCGCGTACCGGGCTAAGCCTAAGCCACCGTATAGTCTGAGCCAGGGCAACGGTTTGTAGCCACCCAGTAAGCGGGCATCAACCCGGTACCGGCTTTGCCCGCCCGTTACCAAACTAAACGTCTGGCGTGTACCATTGCTCAAGTCAATGTCGGCGTTGACAGAGTAATTGATCTCCCGGCTTTTTAGAAAATTCGACTCAAACTGACCGTACCAGCGCGTTTGGTCGTACCGGACAAAGGCCCCAACACCACTGGTGCGGGCATCATCAAACGTCCCCTTAACGGTACTAATCGACAAGTCATTGACCCGGGTAAAGTTGACTGATGGCTTAACCGATAATCCCAGGTTTACCTTAGGCCCGAATGTCCATTCCTGCGCCCGGCTTGTTCCGGCGGTCAGGAGCAACAGGCCAATGGCGGCTGCATATTTCGTATTTGTGTTCATGGTACTGCTGAGAAAGGATTAGCGGTCAACGAGGGGTTTTTCGCCCTGAATGGACACGGGGCTGTAGCTATTCTGAATGTGGATTTCTGGTTTGGCGGAACCGGGGGGCTGGTAGGTAAAAGTCTGCTTGCTGCCGTACTTGCCCAGTTCGCCCATTACCGACTCCGGGACGCGGATGGGGGCGTAGGTGTTGATAATGTCGTACCGGAAATCAGACAGGCGTTTGGTGGCTACCGTAATCTCCGTGCGGGCCGCTTCCACAGTAAGTTTGTTGAGCGACAGGGCGGGCAACAGCGTCAGTTTGCCGTAGCGACTTGTGATGCGGGCCGTACCGCCGAGGTCGCGCAGCGTTACGTCGGCTTTTTCGGTTTTGAGCGTCAGATTGGCGTCGAGGTTGCGGGCGTCGATGTCGCCGTAATTGGAGGACACGGTGAGTTTGCCGCCAATGTCGTCGAGGGTGAGTTTGCCAAACTCGAAGGTGAGCGATACATCGCCCGATACATCGCTCAGGGTCAAATCGCCGAAGGAGTTGGTCAGGGTTAGCAACGCTTTGGCCGGTACGCTCACTTCGTACATGGCCTTGAGCTGACTTTGCAGCTTACCCGCCCGCTGCGGAATCACGAAGCGGTTACTCAAATCAATCTCGCTGCCGTTGGCCTGTAGCGTGTATTGATGATACGCCACTTCGCGCTCGGCCACGGCCCGGTCGGGGTGTTTGGCCATGAGCCGTAGCCGCACCTGCACCGTTGGGCGACTCCAGCCTTTCACGGTTACGTCGGCTTTCTGGGCGTTCAGCCGCACGCGCTGCCCGTCGGCGTAGGGAATGTCTTTCTCCACCACCTTTGTCACAACCTGCACCTGAGCTTTTGTCTCTAAACACAGAGAAAACAGACACAGAGTAAACAGAGTGGTCAGCCGGTGCGGTTTTCTTCTCCTTTTCTCTGTGAAAAACTCAGTGTACTCTGTCGGTCCGCCGATGCGGTTAAAATAGTCTCTCGTTTTCATGAACGTAGCAGCGTAATGAGTTCTTTGGTCACTTCGGCCTGCTGGTTTTCTACCTGTACCTGCGCCCGAATCAGGCGGGGGTCGTCGCCGAAGGTCTGGCGTTCCTGGTCAAGGCGGGTTAGTTCGCCGTTCAGGTTTTCGAGCCGGTTGCGCAGTTCGTGGACTTCGGGTTGCTGACAGGCAAACGTCTGTTCGGCGCATTGCCGGGCAATGAAGTCGGCGGCCCGCTGGTCGGCGTCGGTTTCGGGTAGGTTTGGTACGTTCGTGGGCCAGGTTGCGTTGGGTTCTACGGCGTATTCTATGCGCTCATCGGCCCGCGCTGCCGGCCAGAACAGCCACGTACCAATCACCACCACCACAGCCGCTGCCGCCAGCCCCGCCCAAAGAGGACGTACCACCCTAAACGGCGACTGACGAACCAATTCCTGAGCCGGATGCAGCACCACGCGCCCACCAGCTGGTTGCATGGATTCTTCGATGCGGTCCCATAACTCGGCTTTCGGCTCCGTCTGCGGTAACTCCCCAATAGCATGGGTCAGCCGCTCGTCCGAGGTCATGTCGGCTTCGATACGCGCCCATAAATCCGGGTGCGGGTCAAATTCGGGCAGGTCGGGATAGGAGTTATTCATGTTGTAGTCGTTGTCTAAGCAATTTCTTCGCGTAGCTCACCTGCGATTTCGAGGTACCTTCCGATACGCCGAGCATAGCGGCAATCTCTTTGTGGGCGTAGCCTTCGACTTCGGCCAGCAGAAATATGGTCCGCGCGCCGTCGGGCAGGGTGCGGATAGCTGCGTCGAGTTCAGCACCGGTCAGGGTGTCGGGCAGGGACGCGGGCTGGTCGTGCCGGGTCTCGTCGATGGTCTCGAACCGGTTTTCCAGCTTCTGCTTCCGAATGGCCTGCCGCACCACAATGATCTTGACCCACGCGCCGAGCGTTGACCGAAACCCGAACTGATCGAGGTTCCGAAACACCTCCACAAAGGCATCCTGCAAGGCGTCGTTGGCGTTGTCATGGTCGTTGGTAATGCGATTCGCCGTTGAGAACATGGCCCGCTTGTACCGCTCGAACAAGAGCCGCTGCGCCGTTCGTTGGGCAGTCGCGTCTGCCGACAGACAGCCGTCAACAAGGTCGCGTTCAGATATATCGGGCGGTGTTGCCAAGCGGAACATGGTGGGTTAAATCGGCTTTCGGACTAAAGGGCAGCGTGACTACGCAAAGGTTGGAACGGCAAGAAAAAATAGATGGTTTTGGTCATTCCGGTGGTCTGTCATGCTGATTTTCTATCATGCTGAGAAACGAAGCATCTCAATGTAGCAACAGGTATGTGGCAATAGGCTTACCAGACACGAAGAGATTCCTCGTTCCTCGGAATGACAAACAACCGGAACGACAAAAACGAACTATGAACCATACCGAACTGACGCTTACCGTCGCGCCCGACTACGCCGATATCCTCACCGCCGAACTC
>JBBRUB010000307.1:0-5249 GCA_038248175.1 Cytophagales bacterium
CTATTGGGCAACGGCGTGGTAGCCAACGTAGTACTAAAACAAACGAAAGGCAACTCATCGGGCTGGATTGTGATTACAACGGGCTGGGCCTTTGCTGTAACGATGGGCGTATTCGTGGCCAAAGCGTTTGGCAGCGTCGATGCGCACCTGAACCCCGCCGTGACAATTGCCTTTGCGGTAGCGACCAACAATTTCAGCAATATCATGTCGTACATTCCGGCGCAGATGATTGGCGGATTTCTGGGGGCTACGCTCGTCTGGATTGTTTACCGCCCTCACTGGGCCGCCACCCCCGACCCGTTCGATAAGTTGGCCTGTTTCAGCACCGGCCCGGCCATTCGGAGTAAGGGCGACAATTTCATAAGCGAGATGATAGCCACACTGGTCCTGATTGTTGGGCTGGCCGGTATATCCTCCAAAAACCTCGGCGAACTGGCCATTGGCGTGGGGCCGTATCTGGTAGGCATTCTTATCTGGAGCATCGGCCTGTCGCTGGGTGGCACTACGGGCTACGCCATGAGTCCCGCCCGCGACCTCAGCCCCCGAATAGCCCACGCCTTGCTGCCAATTCCGGGCAAAGGTTCGTCAGACTGGGGCTACGCATGGGTGCCGGTACTGGGGCCGTTGGTGGGTGCGGTCATTGGCGGGCTGCTGATTCGCTGGTACGCTCTGTAAGTTTTCTACCTTTAATTTTCTAAACCTACTCTAAATGTCTCAATACATTGCCGCTATTGACCAGGGTACTACTAGCACCCGCTGTATTGTGTTTAACCGCCAAGGCGAGATTGTGTCGCAGGCGCAAAAAGAACATCAGCAGATTTACCCCAAACCCGGCTGGGTAGAACACAACGCCGACGAAATCTGGCGCAACACGCTTGAGGTTGTGGCCCTGGCCCGTATCAACGCCAAACTCGCCGTACATGACGTTGCCGCCATCGGTATTACCAATCAGCGCGAAACAACGGTGGTCTGGAACCGTAAAACCGGTAATCCGTACCATAACGCCATTGTCTGGCAGGACACCCGCACCGACGCACTCGTAAATCAGTTTGCCGCACAAAGCCCATTGGGTCAGGACCGGTTTCGAGAACAGACAGGCCTGCCGTTGTCAACGTATTTCAGCGGGCTGAAACTCAAGTGGCTCTTAGACAACGTACCCGGTTTGCGCAAAGACGCCGAAACCGGCGACGCGCTCTTTGGCAACATGGACTCGTTTCTGGTCTGGAACCTGACGGGGGGCATTCACGGCGGCATTCACCTGACCGACGTTACCAACGCCAGCCGTACCCAGCTTATGGACCTGCGGACGCTCGACTGGCACGACGACCTGCTTGCTGCCTTTACCATACCCCGTGCCATGCTCCCACAGATTCGACCCAGCAGCGCGGTGTATGGCGAAGTGACGTCGGAAGTTATGCCGGGCGTACCCATTGCCGGGATTCTCGGCGACCAGCAGGCGGCTTTGTTCGGGCAGACGTGCTTTGAGCCGGGACAGGCCAAAAACACGTACGGCACAGGTTGCTTTCTGCTCATGAACACCGGCACCGAACTGCGTCCATCCACCTGCGGACTGCTCACGACCGTTGCCTTTCAGGCCGAGCGGCAGCCGGTGCAGTACGCGCTCGAAGGCTCAGTGGCCATTACGGGGGCATTGGTGCAGTGGCTGCGCGATAACCTCGGCATCATCGAAAAAAGTACTGACATCGAAACCCTTGCCCGCTCGGTGGCCGATAACGGTGGAGCGTATTTCGTACCAGCCTTTTCAGGTTTGTACGCCCCCCACTGGAAAGCCGACGCGCGGGGCGTGATTGCAGGCCTGACGCGCTTCGTGACGAAGGGCCATCTGGCGCGGGCGGTGCTGGAAGCCACGGCCTACCAAACCGTTGATGTGGTGCGGGCCATGGAGCAGGACGCGGGCGTATCGCTCAAATCGTTACGGGTGGATGGCGGTATGGTCATAAACGCGTTGCTGATGCAGTTTCAGGCCGACATGCTGAATGAAGACGTCGTTTGTCCGCGCATGACCGAAACTACCGCCCTCGGCGCGGCCTACGCGGCTGGTCTGGCCGTTGGCTACTGGAAAAATCTGGACGATCTGCGCCAGAACTGGGGCATTGCGCAGACCTACGAACCACACATGGACGACGAACAGCGGAAAAAACTCATGCGTGGCTGGCAAAAAGCCATTGAGCGGTCGTTCGGCTGGGAGGACTGAGCTGGATAGTCCTGAACAGAAGAATCAGCCGGTCAATGCAGGGGCATACTTTTGACCTGACCGTTCGTGACGTCGTTGATACCGTATTGAATGATGAACGCTTTGGGGTCAAGCTCGTTGATGATTGCCTTGAGCCGTCCTATTTCCAGGCGGGTTATCACCGTGTATAGTACGTCATGGGTTTGCCGGCGGGTTCCGGTTCTGCCGTGTCCCTGCTTACCCGCAAGGACCGTTACGCCCCAGCCTACCTCAATCAACTGCCGCCTGATTTCCTCGTGCTGTACCGATATAATCATAACTGCCGTGTATTCTTCGAGACCGTGAACCAGAAAGTCGATCATCTTTGAGGCCACGATGTAGGTAATAATGGAATAAAGGGCCTGCTCAACGGTTAGCAGCAGGGCCGCTACGATAAAAATGACAATGTTGAGTAGTAAAATTATATCGCTGATTCGTAACAGATTACTGCTTCGACTGAGAATCAGCGCGGCTATTTCGGTGCCGTCCAGTACGGCACCGCCCCGCATGGCCAGACCAATACCCGCACCAATGAAAAAACCACCAAAAATAGCCGTCAGCAACACATCCGGCGTTACGTCGGGAAAGGGTATTACGGCCAGACACACCGAAAGACCGGCAATGGCAGCGGCACTTTTTATAGCAAAGGAGCCGCCAATCTGCCGGTAGCCGAGGAAAATAAAGGGCAGGTTTATGGCTGGAATCAGCAACGCCAGCGACCAGCCCGTCAGGTCGGCCAGCAGCATGGATATACCGGTAACGCCCCCGTCAATAAGCCGACTCGACAATAAAAACCCTTTCAGGCCCATCCCGGTACTCAGGATGCCCATCGTAATGAGTACAAAGTTTTTTACGGGTTGAAACCAGGCTGGCCGTTTTGTCATATAAACGTTGTTTCTACGTTAGAGTAACACCCGAAAGGTTCCCCTTTGTTCAATCCATGAATTACCCGACTGTCCCTTTTCTATTGGCCGCTGCCCTCTTGCTTGCCGGGTGCGGCAGCGACCTATCAACAGATTACGTACCGAAGCCAAAGGGATTTCCGCGTTTTGATTTACCCGCACATGACTATACGTTGCTGGAGCCAACGCACCCCTATCAGTTCGAATACAACAAAGCGGCCCGGATTCTGCCCGATACGTTTGCCCGCTCGGAGCCGCACTGGATTTTTATCAACTATCCGAAATATAATGCCAGCGTTCAGCTAACCTACAAACCCGTAAATAACGACGTGAACCGGCTGCGGGCCATGCTCGAAGATTCGTATAAGCTGGCCGCCCGGCACAATATCAAGGCGTACAGTATCGAGCAACGTAAAATAAGGCTCAAATCGGGCATGGAAGCCAGTGTCATCGACCTCACCGGCAACGTACCGAGTCAGGTTCAGTTTGTCGTGACCGATTCAACCCGGCACTTTCTGCGGGGGGCGCTGTACTTTGGCACCGCCACCGAAAACGATTCGCTCCAGCCCGTCATCGACTACATCCGAAAAGACGTACTGCACTTGCTGAATACGCTGACATGGAGGTGATAATTGATGTATTGCCAGCTTCTGTGTTAAAAAAATCACGTCTGAATATTACCTACTGAATACGGCTTGGTGATCGGCGCGTGGTTGGCGGCTGCGATGCCTTCCGATAATACCTGCCGGGTTTGGAGCGGGTCGATGATGGCATCGACCCAGAGCCGGGCGGCTGCGTAGTAGGGCGATAGCTGCGCGTTGTACTGGTCGGTGATTTTGTTTAACTGCGCCTGTTCTTCTTCCGGTGTCATAGGGTTACCGGTCGCATTTTGCGACGCTACCTGAATCTGCAATAAGGTTTTGGCGGCTGCGGCCCCGCTCATTACGGCCATCTGCGCGGTGGGCCAGGCTACCATCAGGCGCGGGTCGTAGGCACGGCCACACATGGCGTAGTTGCCCGCACCGTAGGAGTTGCCCACTACTACTGTGAACTTTGGCACCACCGAATTAGCCATCGCGCTGACCATCTTGGCTCCATCTTTGATAATGCCGCCCTGCTCGGCCCGGCTCCCGACCATAAAGCCCGATACATCCTGCATGAACACCAGCGGAATCCGTTTCTGGTTGCAGTTCATGATAAACCGCGCAGCTTTGTCGGCAGCGTCGCCGTAGATAACCCCGCCCATCTGCATTTCCGTAGGTTGGCCCGTTCTGCCTTTTGCTTTTACAACGGTGCGCTGATTGGCTACTATGCCCACCGCCCAGCCGTCCACGCGGGCGTAGCCGCACAGCAGCGACTGTCCGTAACCGGGTTTATATTCGTCAAATTCGGAGTTATCCACCAGTCTATCCACAATCTCCCGCATGTTGTAGGGTTTCACGCGGTCGGCGGGCAGGATGTCGTAGATGTCGGCTGGATTTTTAGCGGGTTCGGCGGGTTCGGCGCGGTTGAAACCGGCGGGTTCGTGACTGCCGAGTTTGTCGAAAATGCGTTTGATGGCATCTAAGCAGCTTTTGTCGTCGGGGTAGCGGTTGTCGATAACGCCCGAAATATCGGTGTGGGTCACGGCCCCGCCGAGGGTTTCGGCATCTACGTCCTCGCCAATGCTGGCTTTGACGAGGTACGGTCCGGCCAGAAAAATGCTGCCCGTGCCTTCCACAATCATGCTCTCGTCCGACATAATGGGCAAATACGCCCCGCCCGCTACGCAACTGCCCATGACTGCCGCTACCTGCAACACGCCCATGGCCGAAAGGTGCGCATTATTGCGGAATGTGCGCCCGAAATGGTCTTTGTCGGCAAATACTTCGTCCTGCAACGGCAAATACACGCCCGCACTATCGACCAGATAAATAATGGGCAGGCGATTTTCCATCGCAATTTCCTGCGCCCGGAGGTTCTTTTTGGCCGTAATGGGAAACCAGGCTCCAGCCTTCACAGTGGCGTCGTTGGCTACAATCACGCACTGCCGCCCCGACACGTAACCCATACCGACCACCACGCCCCCTGCCGGACAACCGCCGTGTTCAGCGTACATACCCTCGGCCGCAAAC
>JBBRUB010000308.1:0-5237 GCA_038248175.1 Cytophagales bacterium
ATTCAGTTTGCGGATGTATTTCGTTATACGAGTCAGGACCGCGAAGGTACGTAAACGGGTAATGCAACCGAAATCCAACAACCGAAAGACGCAACACTTTCCAAACGCTTACTTACCCAGCCATTCTTTGAAGTTGGTCATGCGGTCGCCACTTACGAAGACTTGGGCGGCATTCCGTTCGGGGCGGGGCAGCAGGTCAAGCTTAAGCTTGCCCGCCGAAAACTGGTGGATGGTCTGAATAGCGGGCAGCGACACCATAAACTGGCGGCTGACACGGAAAAACCGGCGTGGGTCCAGCAGTTGCGCCAGCTTGTCCAGACTGTAATCCACGGGCAGGGCTAGGTTGTCCTGCGTGACCAGAAAGACGATACGTTCTTCGAGGTAAAAATAAGCGATGTCGGCGGTGTCGATGCTGCGAATTTTGGTGCCCACCGTAATCATAAACCTATCTTTGTAAGCGGTCTGCCGCGCTGGGCCAAGTAGCTGCAACAGGGTATCGAGGTCGGGATTCCGGGCGGGAGTGCTGCCGGAATTAAACTGTTCTTTCAGGGCTTTGAATTTTTCGATAGCGGCTACCAACTCCGTATAATTGATGGGTTTGAGCAGGTAATCGATGCTGTTGACTTTAAATGCCTGCACCATATACTCATCGTAGGCGGTGGTGAAAATGACGGGCGTTTGCAGGTTGGTCTGCTCAAAAATACGGAAACCGATGTCGTCTTCAAGGTGAATATCCATGAACACCAGATCGAGGGCGGGGGCGTCGGGTTGCGAAAGCCAGGCCACTGTATCGGCTACCGACGGTAACTGCGCCAGTACCCGAATGGCCGGGTCATATTTCGTCAGCATCCCCTCCAGTCGCTTCGCCGTCAGGTTCTCATCTTCAATAATCAGGACGTTCATGGTTCAATGAGTGAATTGTGAATATTACTGGCGTGAGTGGGCTTGCGTAAGCCTATTCACTCATTCGCTCATTCACAATTCGCTCATTAAATAAGAGGTATCTGTACTACAAACGTCTCCTCGTTTTCCTCTATGTGAACGGGGCTGGTGGTGAGCAGGGCGTAGCGGTTGATGATGTTTTGTAGTCCTACGCCGGTCGAGGTTTCAGACTGCGGGCGGAGCTGCCGATTGTTCTGGACGACAAGACAGTTGCCGACCACGAAAATGTGCACCTGCAACGGCTCTTTGGCCGACATTCGGTTGTGTTTCACTGCATTCTCCACCAGCAGTTGCAGCGTGAGCGGGGTAATGCTATAGCGTTGCTGTACGGCCTCCGATACGTCGATCACGACGTCGAATTTGTTCTCGAAGCGGATATTAAGCAGAAACCGGTACGCCTGAATGAACGCCAGTTCGGTTTTTAGCGGCACCCGTTCGTTGTCTTTCTGTTCCAAAACATACCGGTATGCCTTTGATAGCTGGTCGATAAACCGCTCCGAAAGTTCAGCGTCGGCGTGAACCAGCGACGACAGGATGCTCAGGCTGTTGAACAGAAAATGTGGGTTAACCTGGCTTTTGAGCGCGGCAAACTGCGCCTGAAGGGCTTCGAAGGGCTTCTTTCTCAAGCCGTTCGGCGCGTAGCTGTACGTCCTGCAACCGCCGGTTGGTTCGGCGGTTGGCGGCCAGATAAAACGCCGACAGCAGGGCCATGACGGTTAGCTCATTGTTGACCCGTGCCCGCTGTTCGCGGTTATACTGCCGTACTACGGGCACATCGAGTTCGGCAGCGCGGGGTGGGGGCGTGATCTGAAAGGCCGGAAACCGTGCTTCCATCAGCCCGTTTACCGATCGCGCAATGGTATAAAATCCGAAATTAAAACTTAGGGCCATGACGCTGACAATCAGCAATATAGCTAACTGAGCCGGTACTCTGAACTCAAGTAAAAAGCCGTCGCCGAACCAGCGAAACAGGCGTCGCTGAATCCATTCGGTGATGCTAATCCAGAAAAAGAAAAACAGTAGCGAAAGGGAAATTTCGAGGATGAAAAAACGGAATCCGCGTAGCCCGGAATGCCCAGGCCGGACTGCTGATGTTGACGTATAGCCGGATGGGCCAATAGACCACAAATACGCTCAGGGCAAGCTGCCACTTCTGTCGGCTGGTCAGGCGGTACAGACTCAGATCTGGTGTCATGCCGTAAGGCTACGCGAGCCCGGTATTCTGCAAAAAATAAACCCATTGAATACCGGTTTTTCGGGAGCGAATGCCCCGTTTGAGCGTTTATATTTGCCTGTTCACTAAATCTGAAATCTGTTTCACTGTATGTATCGTCTTTGCTTTGTTATTCCCCTGTTGATCATGGGCTGCGGTGGTAAGTCGTCTGAAACTAACCAGGCCACTGCCGACAATCAGCCCGCTCAATACACCTTTCCCTACACGCTCAGTGCCCCCGCCGACGAAATGGCACTGCCCAAACGATTGCGAGAAGTGTCGGGATTGACGTATTACAAGGACAACAAACTGCTCTGTATTCAGGACGAAGAAGCCGCTGTATTCGTGTACGACATCGCCAAAAAGCAGATTACGCAGGAGGTGGGTTTCGGTGGCTACGGCGATTTTGAGGGCATTGAATACGTAAACGGCGACGTTTATGCCCTCGAAAGTGATGGTAATCTGCAACGCTTTACGCTTGATCTGTCGTCGCCGAAGTCGATTCAGGTGGCCCGCATTCCGACCGATCTGCCCGCCAAAACGGAGGTCGAAGGGCTGGGCTACGATCCTAAAACCGAGCGGCTGCTCATCGCGGCAAAAAAAGGGGGTGGTACGTCCAGCAACCGTGCCGTTTATTCATTCGGGCTGCGCAGCCGGGCCGTCTATCGGGAGATGCAACTCACGGAAGAAGCCCTTCAAAACGCGGGCGTGAATCCTGATGACTATAAACCGTCGGCCCTCGCGGTACACCCCCAAACGGGCGACTGGTATGTTTTGTCATCGGCCAGCCACCAGCTGATTGTTACGAACCGTCAGAAGCAGGTACTGCACGTCGAGAAACTTGACAGGAAACAACTACCCCAGCCGGAAGGTATCTGTTTCGCGCCTAACGGCGACCTGTTCATTGCCAGCGAAGGCAAGCCGGGGATTCTGCTGCGGTTCGGAGCAAGGCATTGAATGTTAGGAGGTAACGCTAATTTCCGTGCCGTGGGTGTGCTGCATTACGGTGCGCAGGGCGGGGCGGAACAGTCCAAACGCCAGGATACCCGCTTCGGTCAGGCCTGGTCTGCCAAACAGTTTCTGCACGTTCCGCCCTACCCACAACCGACGGCCAAACTGCCCCGACCAGCCGCGCTGATACTGCTGCTCCAGCTCAGGCCGGCTTAACGTCCCGCGTAAAAACGAGCTGGATAACTCACTGACGAGTTTGGCACCGTGAATCGCCATTGCCATGCCGTTGCCGCAGAGGGGCGTAATCAATCCTGCCGAGTCGCCCGCCATCAGAATGTGGTCTTCAATGGCCGGTTTGGGTGCGAAGGATATTTCGTTGATGACTTCGGGTTTCTCGTACAGGAACGTAGCATGTTCAAACACCCTTCGCAGATGCGGATTCTGGTACAGCACGGCCCGTTCCATGGCGGGAATGTTGCCATATTGTCGCAGATTGTCGCGGGTGGTGAGGTAACAGACGCAGTAGTTGCCGTCCTCAATGGCCGACATGCCGCAGTAGCCATCGGCAAAATTATGCAGCGCAATCACATCGTTGGGGAAATCCATGATGACGTGATATTTGACGCCGACGTAGGGCGAAGGCTGGTGCATAAAGGCCCGGTCGAGGGTCTTGTCTAACCGGGACCGCTTACCAAACGCGCCAATTACCAACCGACTCGTCAGCGTCTCGCCGTTACTTAGTGCAATAGTGAACCTGTTATCGGTAAAACTAATAGCGTCGGCCTGCTGACCCAGCACAAACGTAACCCCGGCAATTTGGGCCAGTTTGTACAGTTCATAGTCCAGCGTGTAGCGGCTGATGCCAAAACCGCCCAGATCGAGCGGACTTTCCAGCAGCCGCCCCGACGGGGCCGAGACCTGAAACCGAGTGATGGTAGCCGCGCCCAGCCCGGCCAGATCAATCCCCAGCGATTCGACGTAGGCCCGCACCTCGTTGGAGATGTACTCGCCACAGACACGGTGGAACGGATACGTTTTGCGTTCTACCAGCGTAACACCGTGGCCCGCCCGCGCCAGTTTAATGGCCGATACCAGCCCGGCCAGCCCGCCCCCCACAATTACTACGTCCTGCATGATTTTCTGTTTGCTAAATCTCTTCTTTTTTATGACAAACGGAAGGGCAGTTTGGTTTTATAAATACAATGCTACTTTTGCTCCTATGCCAACCGCCCTCTCCGAGATACAAACCAACTGGCAGCGAAACTACGCTGCCCTGACCGCTGCCTACGGGTCGGGGCAAACGTCGTTCGTTGCCGGACTGCTGCCCCAGACCGCCGTGCAGTTTTCGGTGTATCAAACGCTCGATGCTCTGCACAAACGGCTCGGTACCGATGTCATGCGCCGGGCACTCGACCCCGCCGAGACAATTGCCAGCCCCGTTGCGGGTCAGCACGATGGGTCCTGGCTCCAACAGAGTAATATGGTGGGGGTCAACGTGCGCACACTGGGTTCGTTCTGGAACGTAATGGCGTATTCGCTGACCCTGCCCGCCCTGCACGACAGCATTCATCTGCTGCCCGTTTGGGAGCCGGGCGTGGTGGGCAGTTTGTACGGCATGGTAAGCTGGCAGATTAACCCCGAATTTTTTGACCCGAATCTGGCGCAGTACGTACCGGCCCTGAATACCGTGGAGAAGCAGCTCAAAGCCGTAGTAAACCTGCTCCACGCTACGGGCCGGACGGTGGGCATGGACGTGATTCCGCATACCGACCGTTTCTCAGAAATGGTGCTGACCCACCCGGCTTTGTTTGAGTGGGTCCGGCGCGAGGGGAGTCAGCTAACCGACCACAGCAGTCTGGTGCATCGCTATGTGGAGGAGGTCATTTATCAGTTTCTGCGCTTTCAGGGTACTGCCGATGGGTCTCCGCTGACGATGGGGAAAGACGCGTTCTTCGATATGAACAGCGAAACCCTGACCGACGGGCAGCGCGTAAAAATGCTTTTCGGGCAACCCTCCGATTATACCGGGCGGCTGAACCGGCGACTATCGCTGATGCGGCACCTGCTGGCCCAGGGCTACGAAACCCTGCCCATGACTATGGCCCCGCCCTACCGGGGGCTGCATATCAAC
>JBBRUB010000309.1:0-5228 GCA_038248175.1 Cytophagales bacterium
CTGCGTCGTGTTGTTCACCACCTTGGCGACCGTAAACTTAAACCGGTCGGCAAAGGCTGAGTCAGCAGCGTATTCGGCGGGGGCGGGCGGACGGCTTTGCAGCAGTTGCGTTACCTGCTTGTTGAGCCGCTCATTTTCCTGAGCCAGATCAGCATTTACCTGCCGCAGATCAGCGTACGCATTGGCCGCATTAGACCAGGCCAGCACTTTAGCCGCGTAGTAATTCGAGGTGTTGAAATACGTTGCTCCCCAGTAATTGCTGGAATTGACAATGAAGTAAAAACACAGTACTTCCAGCAACACAAAGAGAATAAAGTTGCGGCTCCGAACAAAAAAATCGACTAACTCACTCATTGCTTTAGTAGGTTGGTCACTCCTGACCGACCAGCCTCGTCAGCAGCTAACACAGTAGTTATGTGTTGCTGACGCGGCTGATCGCACAAGAGCCGCGTCGGCGTACCGGTCCAACCTACAATTAACTGATCAGTACCGACCGGTACAGTTCCAGATTCTTGATAACCTCGCCGGTACCCTTTACTACGGCTTTGAGCGGATCGTCGGCCACGTGAATGGGCAGTTTGGTTTTGGCACCGAGCCGCTTATCGAGACCGTGCAGCAACGCCCCGCCACCCGTCAGGTGAATACCGTTGGTGTAGATGTCTGCCGAAAGTTCCGGGGGCGAAATTTCGAGGGCTTTCATGGTAGCCTCTTCAATCTTCGAGATAGACTTGTCGAGCGCATAGGCGATCTCGCTGTACGTCACCTTGATTTCTTTCGGGATACCCGTCATCAAATCGCGGCCCCGTATTTCGTAGTCGGCGGGTGGGTTGTCGAGTTCGGGCAGGGCCGAGCCAACTTCCATCTTGATCTGTTCTGCCGAGCGTTCGCCAATGAGCAGATTGTGTTCCCGGCGCATGTAATCCACAATATCGCGGGTAAACACATCGCCCGCAATCCGAACTGACTGTTCGCAAACGATGCCCGACAGGGCGATCACGGCGATTTCCGTTGTCCCACCACCGATATCGACAATCATCGTACCGTTGGGCTGGGTAATATCGATACCAATACCAATGGCAGCAGCAATCGGCTCGTGCACCATATAAACTTCTTTGGCACCGGCATGTTCGGCAGAGTCTTTTACGGCGCGTTTTTCTACTTCGGTAATACCCGACGGAATACAGATCACCATACGGTGTGAGGGCGAAAACAGCCTGTTGCCCGTGTCAATCATCTTGATCATACCCCGAATCATCAGCTCAGCCGCCGTAAAGTCGGCAATGACGCCATCTTTAAGCGGGCGAATGGTCTTGATGTTCTCGTTGGTTTTCTCGTGCATCTGCATGGCCTTGTGGCCAATAGCAAGCACCTTTCCAGTCACTTTGTCTATCGCAATGATTGACGGTTCGTCCACCACGATGCGGTCTTTATGGATAATCAGGGTATTGGCCGTACCCAGGTCAATGGCAATATCACTTGTAAGAAAATTGAAAAGTCCCATTATAGGTTGACGCCGTGCGCCATGTTACGAAAGCTGTTTTTTTGTAAGTTCCGCAAAATTAAACGATTAATTACAGAATGATAAATGATGATTTCGGGAAAGCACGCCTTTCGCGAACGATCCGTTCAGACCAACTGCCTGCAAAAGAGGGTACGGCCAACTGATTTCACTACTTTTACAGAACTATGGGAATCCGTTCGGCATTGAGTAAACCGCTGGCAAAATGGGTCGTGCAACAACAGCAGGACTGGATGCACCGCCCTGCCGATGCACAAAACCACTGGCTGAAAACCCTGATTAAGCGGGGACAAAACACCGTCTTTGGCCGGGATCATCACCTGGCCGACGTAAACTCCGTTCAGGATTTCCGGCAGGCCGTGCCAATACGGGACTACGAAGCCTTGAAACCCTACGTTGAGCAGATTCTGAATGGTGATAGTGACGTACTCTGGCCCGGCAAACCACTGTACATGGCCAAAACATCCGGCACAACGTCCGGTACCAAGTATATCCCCATCACCCGCGAGTCGATCCCCAACCACATCAACTCCGCCCGAGACGCCCTGCTGAATTATATCGACCAAACTGGCAACAGCGCGTTTCTGGACCATAAACTGATCTTTTTGTCGGGCAGTCCCGAACTTGACCAAAAGGCGGGTATTAACATCGGGCGGCTGTCGGGCATTGCCAATCACCACGTACCGACCTACCTGCGCACCAATCAGCTACCGAGTTACGAGACCAACATGATCGAGGATTGGGAAACCAAACTCGACCGCATCATCGACGAAACCATCGACCAGCCGATGTCGCTGATTTCAGGAATTCCGCCCTGGGTGCAGATGTATTTCGACCGCATTCAGCAACGAACAGGTAAGAAAATAAAGGACGTATTCCCCGACTTTTCGGTATTCGTTTATGGCGGTGTCAACTTTGAACCGTACCGCGCCAAACTCTTCGACAGCATCGGTAAACGCATCGACAGCATCGAAACCTACCCCGCATCGGAGGGGTTTATTGCGTTTCAGGACAGCCAAACCGAGGAAGGGCTGTTGCTCCTGGCCGACAGCGGCATCTTCTTCGAGTTCATTGCCTCCGACGAATTCTTCGCCGAAAACCCGCGCCGACTGACCATTGAAGAAGTGGAGTTAGGAAAAAACTATGCTGTCATCATAAACAACAACGCCGGTTTGTGGGGCTATTCGCTGGGCGATACGGTCAAGTTCGTCAGTCGTGACCCATACCGGTTGCTGGTAACGGGGCGGATCAAGCATTTCATTTCGGCCTTCGGCGAACACGTCATTGGCGAGGAAGTAGAACGGGCGTTACGTGACGCGATGGCGAAACACCCCGAAACGGAGGTAGTTGAGTTTACCGTCGCACCAATGGTCAGCCCTGCCGAGGGTCTGCCGTACCACGAATGGCTGATCGAGTTTGCCACGCCCCCGCATGACCCCACCACCTTTGCCCTCGACTTGGACACGCGCCTTACCGAACTGAACGTTTATTATGACGACCTCATCACGGGAGCTATTTTGCAGCCCCTCCGCCTGACAAGTCTGCCACGCGGGGCGTTTCAACAGTACATGAAAAGTCAGGGTAAACTCGGCGGTCAGAACAAAGTACCCCGTTTAAGCAACGACCGCACCCTGGCCGATGGCTTGTTGGCAACCAAGAAAACGGTTTAGAAACTATGGAAGCCACAGTAGAAAACAGGTCGCTTAATCACGTTCCGGTACCTGTCCGCGCAGTTATCGCTGAATTCAGGCAGCGGCTGCAAAACTGGTATGGCGACCGGTTGAACAAACTGATTCTCTACGGCTCTTACGCACGGGGCGATTTCCATGGCGAATCGGACATTGATTTGTTGATTGTGTTGAACGACTCCGAACTCTCAAAAATTCGGGAAATGAACAGCATTATTGATTTGAAACTGGATTTAATGATTGAGCATTCGGTACTCTTATCCACTAAGGCGGTCACCACTGAAGACCTTTTGACCCGGCAAAATGCTATTTATCATTTTATCCGCCGGGAGGGGATTGAGGTATGAAGGAAGCGGTACTATTACGGCTTACCAAAGCTGATGAAAACATGGCGGCTGCCGAACATAACAACGCAGAGGAGTTTTACGGCGTGGCCGTGAACCGGGCGTATTATGCTATGTACTGTGCCGTACAGGCGTTATTTCTGACAAAAGAAATTCACGTAAAAACGCATAAGGGGCTATTTACTAAGTTCTCGGAAGAGTACATCAAAACACGTCTCCCACCCGATTCAGATGAGCCAAACCCTATGCTATTTACTAAGTTCTCGGAAGAGTACATCAAAACAGGTTTACCTCCTCGAGATATGTCAGCGATGCTGGCATCAACTGAGGATTTGCGCATTGATGCCGATTACGATTTTGAGAATATAGTTACCAGAGAGAACGCAGCAACTGGATTGCAAAACGCTACGCTGTTCATCGGCGAGATAAAAAAGTGTTTAATTAACATGGGCTTGCTTAATGACTGAACAGAGAAAACGCCATGTTGCCATTTTGGGTAGCACCGGCTCCATCGGGACGCAGGCGGTGGATGTGATTAAAGCACACCCTGATAAATTTCAGGTGGAGGTGTTGACGACCAACAACAACGCCGAATTGCTCATTGAACAGGCCGTTGCGCTGAACCCAAACGTGGTGGTAATCTGCAATGAGAGCCGTTACGATCGGGTATTTGCCGAGCTCGATCCGCTCGGCATCAAAGTCTATGCCGGGGCCGCATCCATAGCGTCGGTAGTGCAAATGGATAGCATCGATATTGTTCTGACGGCAATGGTGGGCTATGCCGGGCTGCTGCCAACTATGCGGGCTATTGAAGCGGGTAAGACCATTGCGCTGGCCAATAAAGAAACACTGGTGGTAGCGGGCGAGCTCATTACGCGCATGGCCGCGCAGAAAGGCGTCAATATCCTGCCCGTCGATTCTGAGCATTCGGCTATTTTCCAGTGTCTGGTCGGCGAGTTTCACAATCCCATCGAGAAGATTGTCCTGACGGCGTCGGGCGGGCCGTTTCGGGGGCGCGACCGGGCGTTTCTGGCCGACGTAACCAAAGCGCAGGCCCTGAAACACCCCAATTGGACGATGGGGGCGAAAATCACCATCGACTCGGCCACGCTGATGAACAAGGGGCTGGAAGTGATTGAAGCAAAGTGGCTGTTCGGTTTGACGCCCGCGCAAATCGACGTGGTGGTACATCCGCAGAGCATCATTCACTCGCTGGTGCAGTTTGAGGATGGGAGTATGAAAGCGCAGATGGGGTTACCGGATATGCGGCTGCCGATTCAGTTTGCGCTGGGTTATCCTGACCGGCTCCGCTCCGAGTTTCCACGCTTCAACTTCATGGATTACCCGTCGCTGACGTTTGAGCAGCCGGATATGGAAACGTTTCGCAATCTGCAACTGGCCTTCGACGCGCTGGACCGGGGTGGCAACGCGCCCTGCATCATCAACGCGGCCAATGAGGTGGCAGTCGATGCGTTTCTGCATGATCAGATTAGCTTTCTCGAAATCTCGGACGTAATTGAGTCGTGTCTCGGCACGGCAACGTTCGTTAAAAATCCGGCGTATGCCGATTACGTAGCATCGGATGAAGAAACCCGCCGACTGGCTGGCGAGCGAATCAAAAGTCTGGTTTAGTGGTTTTGTTCAGACAATCTCAAAAACTCTTACAAGAACCATTAC
>JBBRUB010000310.1:0-5199 GCA_038248175.1 Cytophagales bacterium
ATTCAGTTTATTCAGAATCTGCAAAACGTGGGCCTGAACCGGGCCTTCAATCAGGGACTGGCCCGGGCAGGTGGGCGGTACGTCATTGACCTCTCTGCCGACGATGTGCTGCTGCCGGACCGCATTCGGAAACAGGTCGCGCTGTTTGAAGAGTTATCCGGCCCCTATGCCGTTGTCTTCTCCAATGCCGCCTATATAGACGTGCGGGGGTCGCGTCTTCGTACACACTACGCTGTTGACGGTCAGGGTCGTGCGAAGATTAACGTCCCGTCGGGCAATGTATTTCGGAACGTATTGGAGTCGTATTTCATCTGCACACCCACTATGATGATGCGTCGCGATGTGCTGCTGGAACTGGGCGGCTACGACGAAACGCTGGCGTATGAGGACTTCGATTTCTGGGTCCGTTCATCGCGGCAATATCATTACGGGTATCTGGACGAGGTACTCACGCTGAAACGCAGCGTACCCGGTTCGCTCTCGGCGCGGGTTATGCTACCGCACAATGTTCTGCTGCAATCGTCGCTGGTGGTGTGTCAGAAAGCCTATGATTCCTGCCTCACCGGCGACGAATACCAGACCCTGGCCGGGCGCATCCGTCGGTTTATCCGTAAGTCGTATTACACGAAGCAGTATGGTCTGGCCCGGCAGTTTGGTCAGTTACTGGCCCATATCGAACAGCCGGGCGTATTGACAACGTTTGTGCTGTTGCTGAGCCGGTTTCGTCTGCCTATCAACGGTCTCTATCGCCGGTACCGTTCCACAGTTGGCAGTTAGCAGTAGTGAGTGAATAGTTTTCAGCAAACAGAATTACCTTGCCCGCTGTTCAACGATAACTGGTCAATGCTAACTGGTCACTGAAAATGTCTGCTGAATTCATCAAATTATATGCCAAACAGCCGGACCAACGCCGGATCGAGCAGATCGTGAAAGCCCTTCGCGACGGGGCTGTCATTATCTATCCAACCGATACGGTCTATGGCATGGGTTGCGACATCCACAATGCCCGTGCCGTTGAGCGCGTGGCCCGCATAAAAGGCATTAAGCCCAATAAGAACGACTTTTCGTTTATCTGCTACGACCTGAGCCACATTGCCGACTACGCCCGCGTGAGTAATCAGGCATTTAAGGTGATGAAACGGCTGCTGCCGGGGCCGTTCACGTTCCTGCTCGATGCCACCACCAACGTACCTAAACTGCTCAACACCAACAAGAAGACGGTAGGTATCCGCGTTCCCGACAACGACATTCCCCGGCAGATTGTCCACGAACTTGGTAACCCCATCATCACCACATCTATCCGTGATGAAGACGAGGTGATCGAGTACTCGACTGACCCGGAGTTGATTTATGAGAAATTCGGCAATCTGGTTGATATTGTTATCGACGGTGGGTACGGCGGCAACGTGGCCTCGACAATTATAGACGCCACTACCGATGAGTTTACGATTATTCGGCAGGGTCTGGGCGTATTCACGCTTTAGACATGTACCATTGGCTATCTATACTTGCACCGTAGAGTTTAAGCTGTTTCCTTTGTGATGGATTTTCCTCTGTCAGCCTTTTCAATCCCTATTTGTGTCCAACATGCGTTTATTTCTGGCCGCTGCTTCATTGCTGGCCCTGAGTCAGCTAACCGGCTGCTCCTCCGAATCCAAACAGACCACGTCTGTCCAGGATACCAAACTCGTTGCCGACGCTTCGGCGGCACCTGTCAGTGACAGTACCGAAAAGCCCGTAGTAACGCCCGCCGTGCGGTCGGTCTCTACCGGCGACTCGACGCTCGATTCGATGACGTATAACCCTACCGGAGCCGTTTTGCCCAAGCACCGCATCTTCGCGTATTACGGCAACCCGCACTCCAAAAAAATGGGTATTCTGGGCAAGTACGAGAAAGAAGAGATGCTGCGTCGGTTGGACCAGGAAATCAAAAACTGGGAAAAAGCCGACACCACCAACACACCCATTCAACCCGCCCTGCACTTAGTGGCCATCACGGCGCAGGGCAGCCCCGGCAAAGACGGTGGCTACCGGCTGCGCATGTCCGACAAGACCATCAAAAAGGTAATCCGCTGGGGTAACGAACACAAAGCCCTGGTATTTCTGGACATTCAGCGCGGACACGCCCCCCTCGGCCCCGAAATGAAGTACCTGGAAAAGTACCTGAAACTGCCCTTCGTACACCTCGGTATCGACCCTGAGTTTTCGATGGTAACGGGTGCGAAGCCCGGTAAAAAGATCGGCTCCTACGATGCTACTGACATTAATCAGGCCGTGCAGTTTCTGAGTAAAGTGTCGAAGGAAAACAACCTGCCACCCAAGATACTGGTCGTACACCGCTTTACGCAGGGCATGGTCAAAAACTACAAAAACATCAAACTCGATCCCAACGTGCAGATCGTAATGGACATGGACGGCTGGGGACCGCCGGTACTCAAAAAGGATTCGTATCTGGCTTATATCAAGAAAGAGCCGGTGCAGTACACGGGCTTTAAGCTGTTCTACGACAACGATTTCCGCAAGAAAGGCTCCCGCATCATGACGCCTAAGGAAGTCCTGAATCTCGACCCGGCACCAATGTATATTCAGTATCAGTAAAACGTAACTCCCTTTCGGTCAACGCCCGAACAACAGCCCCGCCGGGTTGCCGTTCGGGCGTTTTTTTGTTTGTGTAGTATGTCAGTGGTCATAGACGTAGGTGATGAATGTCACTGACTTGCCACCGGCGGGAAGCTACCTTTGATGCATCACCTACAAAACCAGCTGAAACACCCATAACCATGTTTTTTCAACACATATACGACAAGAGTCTGGCCCAGGGAAGTTACCTGATTGGTTGCCAGAAAACCGGCGAGTCGATTGTTATTGACGCCAAACGGGATGTCGATACCTATATCGATATCGCTCAGCAAAACGGGCTGCGTATCACCCACATTGCCGAAACCCATATCCATGCCGACTTCCTGGCGGGTTCACGCGAACTGGCGGAACTTACCGGAGCCACCATGTACCTCTCCGACGAAGGCGGCACCGACTGGGCCTACGAATTTGACCACACAGGGCTGAAAAACGACGACGTCATTACGGTGGGCAACCTCACCCTGACGGTAATGCACACGCCGGGCCACACCCCCGAAAGCATCAGTTTTCTGCTGGTCGATACGCCCGCTACGCATGAGCCAGTCATGCTCTTTACGGGCGACTTTGTCTTTGTAGGTGATATTGGTCGTCCCGATTTACTCGAAAAAGCAGCTGGTCTGATCGGTACGCAGGAAAAAGGGGCGCATCAGATGTACCATTCCCTCCAGGACTTCCGCGACCTGCCTGCTTATGTGCAGGTGTGGCCCGGTCACGGAGCCGGTTCGGCCTGTGGCAAATCCCTTGGGGCCGTTGCCAGCAGCACCGTTGGCTACGAAACGATTCGGAACTGGGCTTTTCAGTACGAGGATGATGAGCCGGGATTTGTGCAATATCTGCTGGCCGACCAGCCCGAGCCACCCCGGTATTTCGCCATGATGAAGAAACTCAACAAGGTGAACCGCCCGCTGCTGACGAGCGTACCTACGCAGCAAAAACTCAGTGCCGATGTCGTGCAGACGGCTTTGAACACGGGAATAAAACTGATTGACACGCGCAGCAAAGTCGAATTTGCCCAGGGTTTCGTGCCGGGCAGTCTGAACATTCAGGGCAACAACGCCTTTGCCACGTGGATGGGCTGGTTTATGACTTACGACGAACCGTTCATGCTGGTAGCCACCGATGCTCAGATTGACGACCTCACCCGCAAACTTATGCGGATTGGTCTGGATAACATGCTGGGATATACAGACGACATAACAACGCTTGGCATCAACTTACAGACGAGCGACATCATTGATCTGGATACGTTTAAAACGTATCTGAACCGCGACGATGTACAGGTTATCGATTTACGTGGCGCCACCGAGTACAACGCCGGTCATGTAGAGGGTGCCGAAAATGTCTTTATTGGTACGCTCGGCAAAAACCTCGACAAAATCAGCTGCGACCGGCCCGTTGTCATTTATTGTCAGGGGGGCGACCGGGCCACGATTGGCTACTCGATGCTGGTACGTAATGGCTTCACGAACGTGAAAAACTACTCGGGCAGCATGAACGAGTGGTTAGCCAACGGCAATCCGGTTGTAACAGCCGAAACCGAACTGACAACGATATGATTCTGCCCGCGCCCAAAACCGTTGACGCCCTCGATGAGCGGCTGAACAGCGGGCTGGAAATGATGGATTTTTACGTAGCAACCAAACAATTTTAACCGTTCAACAGACCATGTTTAACTTTCTGAAAAGCAAAAAGCCCTACAACGACGTAACGGCAGTTACCTTCAATCAGTTAATTCAGGAGCATCCAGACACCATTATTCTGGATGTTCGGACACCAGCAGAAGTGCGCGAACGAGCCATACCGAAGTCCATCAACATCAACAGTCAGCAGGCTGATTTTGAGCAGAAAATTGCGAAACTCGACAAGAGTAAAACCTACCTCGTGTATTGCCGCAGCGGCATGCGTTCGGGGCAGGCGTGCCGGACAATGGCCGCCAATGGCTTCGATACAATCTACAACCTGTCGGGCGGTCTCATGAGCTACCCATTTTAACCCACTACCCGCTAACTATGGAAGCCTACTGGAACAGCCGCTATGCCGAACCCGAGTTTGCCTACGGAACGCAGCCCAACGTATTTTTTCGGGAAACGATAGATACCCTGCCGGTTGGCAAACTGCTACTTCCCGCCGAGGGCGAAGGCCGGAATGCAGTCTATGCCGCCCAACTTGGCTGGGACGTAACCGCGTTCGATTTCAGCGCGGAGGGCCGTAACAAAGCGCTTCAACTGGCCGCACAACAGGGCGTAACCATCCGGTACACCACCCAATCGAGTCAGGATTTTGAGCCAGTCGATAGGGAGTACGATGCCATTGGTCTGTTTTATACGCATTTGCCCGCGCCCCTCCGGGCCGATCTATTCCCTAAGCTGATTCGCGCGTTGAAACCCGCCGGGTACGTCATACTGGAAGGGTTTCACAAAAATCAACCCCGCTACACATCGGGCGGGCCTAAAGACGAAACGATGTTGTTTTCGGTCGAAGAACTGCAACAGGCCTTTGGTGAGCTGACAATTACGCTGCTCGAAGACCGGATTGTGGAGCTTAACGAAGGATCGCACC
>JBBRUB010000311.1:0-5198 GCA_038248175.1 Cytophagales bacterium
GCATCGGCCAGTACGCCCAACAATTATCTGCTTGTTAAGCCGCAGTACACGGTTTCGTACAGCCGCAGCCGGGGCATTGCCAACTGGGTGTCGTGGCATTTGAACCAGTCCTGGAAAGGCGACGCCCGCCGGGTTGATGCGTTCCGGCCCGATCCTGCCCTGCCCGCCGGCTGGTATGCCGCCCGCACCGGCGATTACACAAATACGGGCTTTGACCGGGGCCACCTCTGCCCCTCCGACGACCGTGACGCCAACGCCAGCGACAATGCCGCCACGTTTCTCCTTACCAACATCGTGCCACAAGCCCCGCGCCACAACCGCGAAGTCTGGAAAAACCTCGAAGAATATGAGCGAACACTCATTAGCGACGGTAGTGACGTATATATCATTGCCGGAACCAGCGGCACGGGCGGTACCGGACAGAATGGATACGCCACCAGTCTCGCCACCGGTAAACTAACCGTTCCGGCCACGCTTTATCAGATTATTGTGGTGGTACCGCCCGGTTCCGGCAACACGTTCCAGCTTACGCCCAACACCCGAATCATTGCCGTAAACATCCCAAATGCACAAACGGCAGCCGATAAACCCTGGCGGGCGTATCTGACCACCGTCGATGCGCTGGAACAGCTAACTGGGTATGATTTCCTGTCGAACGTGCCCCCCGATATTCAGCAGCTCATTGAGTCGCGGGTGGATGGCAATAATTCCTGAGTTATGCCATTACGGCTTCGGAAGGTACGGTTTGCCGGAAGGGAATACGCCGGGTACGGTGGCGGAGCAGGGCTTCGGCATCGGCCTGATTGGCAAAGGTGGTGCCGTCGAGGTTAACCATACTGGCGGCTAAGCGGTCGTATCGGCCCTGCATGAGCAGGGAGAAGACTTGCAGAAAATCCAGCCCGTCGAAGATGACCGCCCGGTTCTGGGCGTATTTGTCAATGGTTTTCTGGAAAAATGTAGGGTGTTCGGTCCAGTGCATGGCGGGCCGAATATGGTGGCTGATGTGGTAGCCATCGTTCCAGCACTTCTTGTTGTACTTGACGTTGATGCAGGTAATGCTGTTCTTATAGGCATTGCCGGGGTCTTCGGTATCGACAAAGGCATGCTGTGTCCAGTTGCCGAGCATGGCAATCAGGCGGTAAATCACCATCGGAAGCAGGAACGCCAGCACCGTGGCGGGCCAGTTGATAAACAGCAGTACTACGCAAACCGCGAAGGAGATGATTTCGCCAACAAACGCCCGCTGGGCCAGTTTTGGCCGGTTTTTCATGCGCAGATAGCCCACCAGGTCATACACACCCCGCACAAAGAACTGCCCGAAGTAAGCCAGAAAACTCCGAAAGCTATCGCGCTGAAACGTCATGGTACTGCTATGATCGTCTTCGAGGTTGTTTTCGGGGTGGTGCATCCCGATGTGGTGACTGTAGTACGTTTCGGGCGTGTGGCCAAAGAACGGAGCCAGCACCCACGGAATATACTTATTCATCCAGTCGTATTCGGGCTTGAAAAACTGCCGGTGACTGGTGCAGTGCAGCATCAGCCCAAACGGCCCTTTGAACATAAGATTACTGATGTACAGATGCACCCCTGCGGCTGCCCACCACCAGCCACTGAACAGGGGCAGGAAGAACAGCGATATCGCCAAAGGCAACAGCGTAAACGTGATTTTCAGGGAGAGATAAATGAACGGCAGGTCGCGTTCATCTTTGATATACCGGAGAAAAAAGCGGTCGATTTGATTGTAGGAACGGCCCATAAAGACCGGATCATTGATAACGCCCAGGGTTTTCATGCAGAATAATTCGGGGTAAAAGCGTTACGGTAAAAAAACAGCCGGGTGGTTTTAACTGAATCAGGAGTCATGACAATGGCCCGGACGTTTGTACAATAATAACAAAAAAATGGCAAATAAATGGGCTATTGTCTTATTCCAGCCATTCGCCTGTGAGTACGATTTTATAGAAGCTGTTTGAGTTAGCCACACCATACCGTTTAATAAACAATACTTATCCTATCTAATCAAGTACATGTGATTAGTATCAATATATGTAGTGTATGTAAAAAAAATAACGGTGAATTGGCACCGACTCTGGCTATAATTAAATGAAAGATACGGGTTTACCCTTAGTTTTGTCATAACAGATGGTCTGTTAAAATAACCAAAAATTTTGTATGAAAAATAGTCTCCTCTCGTACGTTACGCTTCTCTTATGTTTGTCGTTCGGCGTTACCAAAGCTCAGCAAACAGCCGCTGATTTTTTTAATGAAGGCATTACAAAAAGTAACACCAAAGATTACCCCGGTGCGTTGCAGGCGTTTACGACCTCCATTATTCTGAACCCCGAAAACGCAGCCAGTTATTACAACCGCGCCCTGACCAAAAGCAGCCTTAACGATCTGCTGGGGGCCAATCTGGACCTCGACCGGGCCATTGACCTAAACCCCGGCGATGCCAATGCCTACCTGTACCGGGGCATTAACCGCACCAAACAGGAAGACCTGCGCGGAGCCATGCAGGATTTTAACCGGGCCATCGAACTTAGCCCCAACGATGCCCTGCTGTTTTATCAGCGTGGGCAATGCCGGTTACGCAGTGGATACACCAACAGCGCCCTCGGTGATTTCAATAAAGCCATTACTCTGGCGCCCACCGATGCCAATATTCTGACCGCACGGGCAGACTGTGAAATGCAGTTGGCCGACTATAAAAGCGCCATGGCTGATTACGGCAAAGCACTCGAAAAATCGCCCAACAGAACTCAGGCCATTGCCGGTCGTGGCTACGCCCGCTTTAAATTAGACGATCCCAAAGGAGCTATCATTGACTTTAACCGGGCTATCGAACTCAGTAAAGACGATGCCGAATTGTACTACCGGCGCGGCCTGATCAAAACCCGGCTGGGCGAGTACGCCAACGCTGTTATCGACTTCGACAAAACCATCTCACTCGTTCCCGATCATTACAAAGCGTTTTTTACACGGGGGTTCTGCAAAAGCCGATTAGACAACAGCAGGCAGGCCATTGTTGATATTGACAAATCTATCGATATGGGCAGTACCAAAAACCAGAGTAAAGCCTACTACAGTGACTTTATCACGACTAACACCCTTGAACTACTGAGTTCAGTAATACAAAACCGCTACCGGGTAACGGAACTTACCGACGACCGGGCCGATGCCTATTTAGTGCGGGGAATTCTACGCAATGCAGCGGGCGATACCAAGCTGGCGTTGCAGGACCTAAACCGGGCGGTAGAACTCAGCCCAACCAACGCCGAGGTCTATTTTGTGCGGGGTATTATCCGCTCGTCAATGGGCGATCAGAAAGGCGCGATTATCGACTGCAACAGCACGATCAAATTAAATGCGCGTCAGGCCGAAGCGTATTTCCTGCGTGGCGTTATCCGCTATGACCTCGGCGATGACCAGGCCTGTGCCGACCTGAGCCGGGCCGGCGAACTGGGCTATATGCAGTCGTATAAAGTCATCTCGGAGCGGTGCAACGGTCAGCGGGCAACGGCCAGCCGTTGATAAAAGGCATAAGGTAGGGTGCAACTGACGCGTAATTATTTCACGTCAGCTACACCCTGCCCCTTTTTACTCCCCTTTCATAACTTTTAAGACAATAAGTGCCAGCCCTACGCCAAGTAGTGTTCCAATGGCATCGGCAAGAGCATCGTAGAGATCGTAGGAGCGGTGCAGGAAGGTAGCCAAACCCTGAATTACTTCAATGCCATAGCCGTAGGCAGTACCCACGCCAACAACCCACCAGGTAGAGCGGCCCGCT
Organism: Cytophagales bacterium; assembly: GCA_038248175.1. Classification (GTDB taxonomy): domain Bacteria; phylum Bacteroidota; class Bacteroidia; order Cytophagales; family Spirosomataceae; genus Spirosoma. The sequence continues at coordinate 3,788 of JBBRUB010000311.1, forward strand.
ATCCGCCAGAGGAAACCGAACAGAGCAAAAATGGCAAAGTGCAGCCACTTATCTTTATTAGTCAGGTCGGGCAGGCCATTGCTGGGCAGGAAACAGCCGATGAAAATGGCAACGGTCCAGCCGATAGCAGTATAGACTAAAAGACGCGATTGATTCAGCACAGAGGTCAACGCTTCAGGCGGTTTACGGTTAGCAGCAGAAAAAATAAAACCAGGCTCAGCAGGTAAACAACATTACGGGAGTCGATCAGGCCCCGGCTCAGGGCGCGGTACTGCTCATCGAGCGCGAAATACGATACGTAATACCCCAGCCCACCCAGCACCGACAACCCCGCCACCGCCGACAACCCTGCGTACAGCAGAAAGCTAAAAAATACGCCCAGCACAAAGGCTACTACCTGATTGTCGTTGAGCGACGATGCCCACAACCCCACCGCCACAAACACACCCGCCAGCAGCAGCAACCCGATATACGAGCCAAACACGCCCGCCGAGTCGATATTACCCAACGGCGACCCAAGCTGATACAGCGAAATGTAATACAGCAGTGTGGGTAGCAGCGTACCCGTTACCAGCAGGTAGTTTGCCAGGAACTTACCGCCCACCACGCCCCAGCGACTGACGGGTTTGGTCAGCAGCCACTCCAGTGTTCCGCCCCGCACCTCGTCGGCAATGGACCGCATGGTAATGGCCGGTACCAGAAACAGCATGACGTAGGGCGTTAGCGTAAAAAATGGGCCGAGGTCGGCATAGCCCGTTTCGGGCAGGCTCGTATCAGGAAACACCCAGAACAACAGCCCCGTAGCCGCCAGAAAAACGCCCATGATGATATAGGCAATCGGCGACGAAAAAAACTGGTTGACTTCTTTCCTGAAAATAGTGAACACGGTAGGCTGGATGATAAAACCTGCAAGGTCTCCAAAAAGACCTTACAGGTTTAGCTTACTCAAAAACGTTGGTTTTCTCTTTCTTCATGATGGCTGCAATGACCAGCGACAGCAGGAATCCGAAAATAACAGCGCCGATCACGCCGAAAGCAAACGTCAGACCGGGGCTTTGAAACATCTCCACAAACTTGATTTGCTGATCGATTTGCTCGTCTGGTAAACCGCTCTCTTCAAGCTTATCGCGAGTTTTTTCCACCATGCGTTCCATAACGCCCGTATCAATTACGGTGGTGTAAAACACGGAGAACAAACTCGACAGCAAACCAGAAATACCCGCCGTCAGGGTACCAGTGCTGAGCCCCTGACCATAGCGCATAAAACCGCCGTTCTGGGTTCGAAAATCACGCATGGCCAGTACCAGACCACCAATAGTCAGCACAAAGGAGATTGCGCCCAAGCCATTATTACCAACATTGTCGGTGATGAATAGGATCAGGGAAAAGATGATTGAGGCAACGCCAAGAA
>JBBRUB010000312.1:0-5189 GCA_038248175.1 Cytophagales bacterium
AGCGTTGATTATCAGCTTGCTGGAAGAAGAATTTACGAATACCATGAAAGGCCGCGTCATGGAATCGGGTATTAACCTGCTGCTGTACGACATCGCCAAAAAGCTGATGCTCGACTTCCAGCAGCGGCAAAACGACCTCACGGGCCTGATCGTAATCGGCTCCGAACAAACCCTCGATACGTACATCGACGTGCCACTCGACGGGCGGACGCTGCGGGTGCGCATCGCCGGGAAGATTGACCGCATCGAGCAGTACAACAACCAGATCAGGATCGTCGATTATAAAACCGGCAGGGTCGATCTGAAAGAAAATACACGGGAGACTACGTCATTGCACGAAAAGCTGCTGACCAGCCCCAAAGCCGATAAGATGCGGCAGTTATGGCTGTACCGGTATTTGGCCCTGAAAAACATTCGTGACTACGGCGGGCTGCCCCGCAATCGCGACATCGCCGATGTCTATGAAACCAACGGCATGTCCGTAGAGGCCGGGTTCTATTCATTCCGCGATTTGGACGGTGGCTTTAAAACCAATCCCGTCCGGTTCGGAGCCGATGATAGCCCAGCGCAGTACATTCAGGATTCGGAGGCCCTGCTGCAGAAGTTCGTCCAGGCCCTGCTCGATCCTGCCGAGCCGTTCCGCAAAACCCGCCAGCTTGACGATTGTCAGTACTGCGATTACAAGGGCATTTGCGGGCGTTGAAGCTAAGACAGGAGTTGTTCTGCTTCCTGCTTCAGAGTCGGTAAACTGCTAACGATAACGCTCCAAACAATTATGTCATCCACTGCATCGTAAGCATGGATGACCCGATTCCGTAAATCAACGACTCGTCGGGCATTTGAGATGGCAATTGTACTATCAATTTTCAGAATTCGGCTGGTGGCCTCGCCGATGATTTCCAGTTCCCGCTCAACAGCCCTGCGTATCGTAATATTGGCCTGATAAGCCGTAAAGTCACGCTTGTGGCCAAGATAAAAGTCAATATTGTTGATGGCTGTGACAATATCGGTCAGCCATTTTCGGACATCATCATTCGTAGATAGGGGTCTTCGTCCGGTTGAGCATAGCGATAAAGTATGGATTCTGAAGTGACCGTTCCGTAACCAGATCGACCGGACGCTTCAGGAGTGACTCCAGCTCTTCGGCCAGCCTAAAATAGCTTTCGCCGTAACGCACTGGGTCCAGCGACTCATCAAATGCAATGAGCAAATTGATGTCGCTTTGATCGGTAAAACGGTCAGTGCAAACTGAACCGAACGCATAGGCCCGGGTTACGTTGTTCTCGCGCAGGAGTCGGGTAACGATGGGCAGTTTGTTTGCCAAAACAGGGTGGATCATTTCGTTTGCCAATTTGCGTTGTAAGTATAGCCAAAATACGGGCAATGTCGTTTACATCGTTATCATAGCAGGGCGATGTGAGTTGTACAAGCACAAAAAAAAGCTGATCGCATGACGGTCAGCTTTTTTGATTTGAATACAACCTGAATTGAAAAAATTGGCGGCTTTGCTTTCGCATAACCGACTAATGGACCAAAATTGATACATAGAAAGATTAAATACAACTTTTTTGATAATTATTATTAACTGTCCAGGGGTTCGCTCGGGTCGTAGTCCCACGGAAGATCGTCGGCAACGAGTTCCCAGGCCCAGTAACCTTCGCTCCGAAAGCCGCGTGCGGGCCAGAACTGCCCGTTTGGTTCGAGGGTTAGGTCCGGTTCCAGCATCCTGAGCAGCGAACGCTGAAACAGAGCCGGGTTGCCAACGGTTGTGGGGCGTCTGGCCCGCTGAAACGCATACGGCTCCTGCTCTCTGGTGTACGTTATCTGGATCGGATCGGTAAACAGGACAACCGGCACGAGGGGCGTTGACCGGATGGAGTCGAGGATGATGTTGTAGTTGGTCATCGGTAACGGAATCAGCTTTTTTCGGTTAGCCAGCGACCGGGCTTCTATCGTTGTATCGCCCGGCTGGCCAACTATCGTCACATCTCCCCGCTGATTCCGCCGTTCAATGACGCGCTGAAATACGAAGCCCTCTTTGGCCAATTCCTGGCGATACAACGCCCGCCCGAAGTGCATGGTTGAGCCAAAAAACGCCCGTTGTCGGTTGTCGTGCCACCGCTGCGCTTCGCGGCTGTTGCGGGGTGTCAGGGGTTCAAAAACGGGGTTGCCCTCGTAGGTGACCCTGTATTGGGCGTAGTCATAGACGAATTAGTCTAACTGAAATTTCAGCCGGTAGCCCAGAGCCTGATTGTCGATCAACAACGGTTCCTGCGCCCTGGCGGTGAGCGTATCGCCACGGCGGCTGAATGACAGTACCTCCTCGTTAAGCAGCGTACACTGCGCTGCGTTCTGACTGGTGCCAATGAAGTTTTCGGGTCGCCGGTCTGCATGGTGGTTTTGAGCGTAGTGAATCCCACGAACGAGACAATGAGGTCAAACTTGCCGCTGGGTACATTGGTCAGTTTAAACGCGCCGGTGGCGTCGGTTACGGTGCCTTTGGTGGTGCCGGACAGAAAGACGTTGGCAAACGGCAGCGGCTCCTGACTACTACCGCCAAACACCCGCCCCTGTACGGTGAGTTGCGCCCGGCTGGTCTGACCAGATAGGAAGAATGCAAGCCAGCATAGCCTGACGGTTAGCGTAGTCACGGGGTGATTTCTGCTCATGTCCATTTCGTTATCAGCGAATCAGCAGGACCGCTCCTGACTGGCGTCGACGTATCAATGCCCGGCGTTGTGGCAGGGCGTAGTGAAGTCACCATGTGTATTCGCCCATCAAACCGGGCTCGCCCCGAACGCGTCCGTCCCAGCCCCGCGCGAGGTCCTGCGTGCGAAAAACGACGGCTCCCCACCGGTCATAAACGAGTAGTTCGGTATCCTGAATAATGTCCGAGCAGCCGGTTATGACCGCAAACGTATCGTTGACACCGTCGGCGTTGGGCGAGAAAGCCGCGGGCAGGTTCACCTCGCAACATGCCCCGGAGGGTAGCACCCGCACACTATCGAGGTAGGTGCATCCCTGCTGGGTGACCATAACCGGATATAGACCGGGCTTTGCCACGGCGAACGTAGCCCCGTCGCTACCGTCCGGCCACTGGTACCGGACGGTAGCGACGGGGGTTTTCAGGCTGGCCGTGAGGAGGATGGGACTGGTTTCGCAGACACTGGTATCAGGGTCCACCGTTAAGCCGACATCACGCACCGTTATGCGAACGGCAGCAGTGTTGGTCTCTACGATGGCAGGGCGGTGGTCAATGCTGACCCGGTTGGGGATTAGTTCTCGTTTGGCTGGTTTACCGCGCTTCTTATAATATTGAGCCGGGCGGCCGATGCCGTGTCGAATACGCAGATAGCCGGTAAGTACTTCATGGCCAGTGCTTTGCCTGTTAGTTAGCTTCTGGTCTCGATAAATATAGCGACGGTCGGACGGTGCCGTAGATGGTCTCGTGGTGCAGGGTCTTTTTGGTATGTTGTCGTTCCAACTCTCCGCAGATTTGTTCGGGCGATAAGTAGTCTCGCAAGCGGCCGACAACGTGGGTTAGCAGCGTGTCTTTGAGTTTATAAGGTGTACGAGTTTTGGCCGTAGCCGCCCGTTTTTGGGCCTGCTCAGCCTGATAAGGTTGCTGAGCGGGTCGGTGGGCATTTCGGGCCAGTTCGCGGCTGATAGTGGCTTGACTAACGCCGACCTGTTGAGCGATCTGGTGCTGGGTTTGTCCTTGTTGATGAAGTGTCTGAATGAGGTACCGCACCGGCGGCCCGGCTTTGTGCCAAAGTCAGTCGTTTGTAGGTTGCCATTGTTTTGGTTGGTTTCGTCACCTCAAAGCTATCGCACCGGCGCACCGGGGTAATCTACTGAGCGGCTGGCTTTTGTTTTTTCAGTCAGGCTACAAGAGTGGCTGAAGCAGACAAAGGGAGAGAGAAGGTGATATGCACTGGAAATACGAATTCAAGCTCTGTTTACCACCACCGACGAAGCCTATTTTTTAACCCAAAACGGCTCGTCGGCCATGCGTAGTATTGATGCCATCTTCACCCAGACTGTTCGTGCCCCGCTGCCTGAACCGCCCGGTACGCTGGCTACGTTCTCGATCCGCAACATCGGCTACGTGGTCAATCAGCGACCGGGCCAACCCGTCCGGCTCTGGGCCTACGACCCCGCCACCGATAGCTGGATTCGCAAAGCCGATTTTCCCGGCGCGGGCCGCAGCCGGGGCGTGGCGTTTTCGATGGCCCGAAACGGCTATTTCGGTCTCGGCCTGACCCCCGACGGGCAGGGCCTGCGCGACATCTGGCAATACAACCCCCTCACCAACCAATGGCGATACATCAGCGAATACCCCGGCCAGGGCCACCAGCTTCTGGCCGTCTTCAGCGCACCCGACGGCATCAAACCCGAACGGGCCTACCTCGGCTGGGGCTACGAAGCCCAGCGCACCAGCACGGGGATCAACCGCATCGTGGGCTGCACCGATTTTTGGGAACTGACGCCATGAAAAACACAGATACAGAAGAGTTTTTTCGCAGAGATTCACAGAGGGAAAAGAGATATGCGGAGCAATTTCTTCTTCCTCTGCGAATCTCCATTGTCTTCGCGTATCTCTGCGTAACAATCCTTCTAAGTTCCTGTATCGACCCCGTTGAGCTGCCCATTCGGCAAACGGAGCGTCGGCTGGTGGTGGATGGGTTTATTACCGACGAAGCTCCGCCGTATCCCATCAAGCTGACGTATTCGGGTAACCTGAGCCGGGCGTTGCTGATTCCTGACGAACTGGCCATCAACGGGGCCGTGGCCACGATGGAAGACAACCTCGGTAACCGGGCCAGACTGGAACAGGACGCGCTGAATCCGGCGTTTTACTGGCTGCGCGATGCCCGGCTGCGGGGGGTACCGGGCCGGACCTACACCCTGCGCGTAACCCTGCCCGACGGCTCCCGCTACACATCGCGCCCGGAACGGCTGGCCCCCGTGCCACCCATCGAACAACTCTATGGCGAATACCACGAGTCGGACCGGAACACGGTGCTGTTCAACAACTTTACGGTCCGTATCGACACCAAAGACCCCGACGCGCCGGGTAACTTCTACCGCTGGCAGGCGTATTGTTACATGCCAGTCTGGAGTGGCCCCGACCCGCTACGGGGCAAGGGGTCAATCAACTACGCGCCCTTTTACGGACTGCTGACCAA
>JBBRUB010000313.1:0-5186 GCA_038248175.1 Cytophagales bacterium
AACGCTCTATGGACCTGATGTGGTGGCCCGGCGCGAAGGCTGGTTTCGGCAGTGGCTGGTGCAGAAGCCCAATCCGTCGGTGGCCGAAATTCGCAACTTCCACCAAACGGCGGGTGCCGACGATCCAGAAAACGGCCTGCGCATGAACCGCGATGGCAAACTCCTGACCCTCAGCCTGAGCAGCGTAGTGCAGCCCGGCAACGCAGCTGATGGCTATATGCTTTATGAAGACTTTACGCAGCACACCCGTTACCAAACAAATCTGCCGCATTATGCAACCGCTTAGCTCCAGTATGTCCGCTCAGGCCACGCACTCCGAAAGCAGCCGACCGCGCCTGTTCGATACGTTCCTGAAAAAGCCGTTTATGATCCGGTTGCGGCACTGGGAGTACTGGCCGTTTTCGGTGGTTTATCTGCCCGTCTTTATCTATCACCTGTATTTGTCGGTGCGGGCGCGGTCGTTGTTTTTCTTTTCGGCGGCTAATCCATCCATCGAAACGGGCGGGCTGCTGGGCGAATCCAAAGCCGATATTTTGGATAAGATTGCGCCCGAATTTGTTCCGAAAACGCTGTTTTTTTTGGCCCATACGCAGCACGATATTGTTTTCGACCAGATTGACAAAGCTGGCCTGACCTACCCGATCATGGCCAAGCCCAACGTGGGCGAACGTGGCTGGCAGGTCGAGAAAATCGAGCATCAGGAGGGTCTGGTGAACTACATACAGCACAGCCCCGGCGATTTCCTGATTCAGGAATACGTCAGCGAACCGCTCGAACTGGGTGTGTTTTACTACCGGATGCCCGGGCCGCGTTCGGTCGGGCCGCGTTCGGTGAGTCAGGCGCGGGGGGTGGTGTCGTCGGTGGTGGCCAAGGAGTTTCTGAGCGTTCGGGGTAACGGGCGGGACACAATCGAAGAGCTGATCTGGCAAAACGAGCGGGCCATTCTCCAGCTACCGGCACTGCGGGCCAAGCACGGCTCCATGTTCCAGACCGTACTGTTGCCCGGCGAAACCGTTGAACTGGTAGCGATTGGCAACCACTGCAAAGGCACTAAATTTCTCGACGCCACTAATCTAATCACTCCCGAACTAACCGCCGTTTTTGACCACATTAGCCAGTCCATCGATGGGTTTTACTTCGGTCGGTACGACCTGCGCTGCCGGAGCGTGGCCGATTTATACGCGGGCAGACACATCCGTATTCTGGAACTCAACGGCGCGGGTGCCGAACCCGCGCACATCTACCAGCCGGGCTTTTCAATTTGGGAAGCATGGCGCGTACTGTTGCATCACTGGCGAATCCTGTTCGACATCAGCCGCGAAAACCACCGTCGGGGGGTACCCTACATGACCCTCCGCGAGTGGAGAAGGGTCAGGCAGCGCATTCGCGATAATCGGCAATGACGCGCAACTAAATCAGTACAGCCACTTCACAGCCCGCTTCGCTACGTTAGGCAGGTTGTCAAGCACGAAATCGAGCCAGATGGATTTGTTTACCCGGCTGGCGGTGGGGTAGGGATAAATCTTGTTGAAGAAATCGCCAACGGTCAGCCCTTTTTCGAGAGCCATAATCAACTCCTGCACCATCTCACCCGCGCCGGGCGCAATAATGCTGCCACCCAGTAGTTTCATGCCAAACGGATTGATGCCGGGCGGTTCGGTAAAGACAATCAGTTTGGCGCACTGGTAATCTTCGATCACGGCGCGGTCATCTTCGGCAAAGTCATACTCAACCCGTTCGTAGTCAATGCTGCGTTCTTTGAGTTCATCTTCGAGTAAGCCAAACGTGGCCACTTCGGGGTCGGTGAACGTAACCCACGAGAAATGGTCATAGCTGAGTTTCTTGTCCAGTACCTGCCCCGGCGTAATCAGATTTGCCACGATGTTGGATACGTGGAGTTCGGCCCCGTGCGAGAAGTAGCGCGTACCGGCGGGCGCACCAGCAGCTGCATCGCCCGCTACAAATACGTGTTTGTTGGTCGTTTGCAGGTAATCGTTGATCTTCAGTTGACCCTTGTCGTTCAGTTCGATACCGGCAGCGGGCAGGTCGATGTCGTCGAAATTGAACGTCCGCCCAATGGCCACCAGCACCACGTCGAAGGAAATGTCTTCTTTCTTCCCGTCTTCGGTTTCAGCCACGGCGGTACGGGAATCCGTGAAGGCGGTAATTTTCTGACCGAATTTAAATACCATACCCTCGCCTTCGAGCCGCTTTTGCAGCAGGGCAGATACCTCCGGCAGTTCTTTACTAAGAATCCGGTCGCCGGGGTCAACCACCGTCACGGTACTACCAAAGCGGGCAAACGCCTGCCCCAACTCCATGCCAATCGGCCCAGCCCCCACAATGAGCAGGGTTGAGGGTAGCTTTTCGAGCGAAAAAATGGTCTGGTTGGTATAAATCGTCACCCTGCCCAACCCTTCGGCCTTCAGTGACTGTGGTATGGAACCCGTACAGAGTACAATGTTTTTAGCCGAGGTCCGGGCCGTTGTGCCGTCGTTATACGTGACTTCAATGTCCTGTTCACCCACAAACCGGGCGGTACCAATCTCCACGTCCAGCCCTTCTTTTTCGCGGAGATAGTGAGCGTTTTCGTGTTCACGGATGATGTCCTGCCGCTCCCGAACGTACTGCATTACGGCGGCTAAATCGGTATTGCCTTCTGCTTTCCAGCCAAACGGCTGCGTTTTATGGGCATCATGAATCATCCGGCTGATGTGAATCAGGGCTTTGCTCGGTACGCAGCCATCGTTCAGGCAGTCGCCCCCAATGCGGGTTTCGTCGCGGTCAATGAGCAGGACGTTAAAGCCGAGCCGTTTCATGGCGATGGCCATACCCAGCCCCGCCGAACCAGCTCCGATGGCAATTAAATCGTAGTTTGGTTTCATTTCTTTTTTTTGAAATCGTCCAGTGTGCCCCGAATTGTAGTGATGAATTTGCTGTTTTTGAAAGACAGATTACCGTCTTTGTCGATGATTTTACAGCGGAATACAACCTCGTAGGGCGTGTCTTTCTTATCGAACACCATCTTGGGTAATACACTCAGCGTTTTACCAACCTGACCTGTTACCGGAAATATGACGGGCGTAGTCGCCTGCGCCTTAATCAGAATTGGCTCCGGCTGGCTGCCTTCCGCAATCTGTTTGTCGTTAATAGTAACCGTGTAATACGCATCGGTAATGTTGTACGGGAATTTGTTGCGGTTTTCTACGTTCACTTTGGCCGCGACATCGAGTTCCTTGAAATTGAACTTACCCAAATCAATATCTTCGACTGTCACCTTCGGAATAAAGTACGTGGGCAGGTATCGCTCGGTGGTTACGGTAAAGGTGCGGCTGCCCATAATAGGTACGTCGAGGTCGAAGCTGGTTTTGATCTTGTAGGTCGTGCTGTCGATGCGTTTTCTTTCGAGCGTTGCCAGTACGCCACTCAGCTTCTTGCTGAGTATCACCACCGGCAATTCTATCAGCGAACTGTCGCCTGATTTGATGGCGATACCTTTCTTATACTCGTCTTCGATAACGGGCGTATCGGCGATATAGATGGTGTACCTGATTTTACTAGCTTTCAACTCCACGGGCAACGGATTATCGATGAGCAGATACATGTTCAGTTTGATCTCATCGTCGCTGATGTCCGTGAAATCAAAGCGGCTCAGCTCAAGCCGGGGTTTGAGCGTATCGTTGTACGCACCGGGTTCTGACGCGGCTTCTTTCTTCAGGTTATTATACCAGACGAACGCGCCAATGACGCCGATGAGCAGCAGCCCCAGAGCAATAATCCATCCTTTTTTCATAACGTATGCAGACAATGAACTCCTGTAACATCGAGCGGCAACGGACTGTTTACACGGTTAAACCTTTGGCTGCTTTCGGTGCCTATAGAAAACGCATTCGTTCTCTTATCGACTCAACTATGCTCCCCAAACTCATTCTCGTACTCCTCCTGCTTATTGGTACGGCCTGCCACCGCCCGTCGGCCAAAATCGGCGCTACCCTTACCCCGGTCCCTGACTCGGCCAAAACCGTAAGCAGAACGGAAATGCCCAAAATAGCCGACTACAGCCGTTACCTCAAAGCGGGCGATGAATTTATGACCATCGGCAACGAACCGTCGTGGTCGCTGGTAATTAATTCGTCAAAAAACTATCTGCGATTCAAGACCTCCGGTGCCGACAGTATTAGCGTACCCATGCCGCAGCGTAATGTGGATAGTAACGGGCGTGTGCGGTTCAGTGCCGAAACGAGCCAGGGAACGCTCACTGTTCTGTTCCGGCCCGATAGCTGCGTGGACAGTATGTTGGGGCAGCAGTTCGACTACCGTGTAGATGTGACGTACAACGGCAAAACCTATGCAGGCTGCGGGGCGTCGCTGCGGGAGCTGAGTTTGCTCAACGATATTTGGGTACTGCAAACGCTGAACGGCCAGACTATATCGGCAACGGCAGGACGGGGGGGGCCACCGCGTCTGGACATTCAGCTTGCCGAAGGCCGTGTAACGGGTACCACCGGCTGCAACCGACTAACCGGACCCCTAAAAGCCGACACGCGCCAGCTTAAATTTGGCAGCTTGGCCACGACCCGCATGGCCTGTATGGGCGAAACTGCCCGGCTGGAAGGTGATTTTCTGGAAACACTCAGCCAGACCCTAACCTACCGAGTGGCCAACGGGATGCTGACCCTGTTACATGATAATAAACCAGTCATGACATTCAGAAAGACGGATTAGCCGAATTTTCATTGTAGAAGCGGCCCGTAATTGGTACATTTGTTTCTTGACAAAAGACAATCCGACGCATACTTGTGCCGGGCTTACCCCAACCAACTTATCTCTATGAAAATCGAAACGCTACCCCGTTCTATCTGGCTGATGGTGGGTGTATTGCTCACCCTTTGCGCAGCCCCGATGCTGTCAGTGTGGGCACAGTCTGCTGCTAAACGTACCACAACAAAGTCGGCCATGACCGCCGGGAAGTCCATGTCCCTGAACCGGGTGCTGGTGTTTTCGAGTACGAAAGGATTCCGCCATAAGTCGATTCCGGCTGGTCAACGGCTGTTCATGAAACTCGGCCAGGAAAACGGCTTTGTTGTTGACACCACCGAGGATGCCACCAAATTCAACGATGCAAACCTCAAACGCTACGCGGCTGTCATCTGGCTCAGCACCACCGGCAACGTACTGGACGATGT
>JBBRUB010000314.1:0-5183 GCA_038248175.1 Cytophagales bacterium
GCATGTTTGTAGAAGGAGCCAACGGGCCTACTTCAGCCTCTGCCGACGATATCATCAACAGCAAGGGTATTTTGGTGGTACCCGATATTCTGGCTAATGCCGGTGGCGTTACCGTCTCGTACTTTGAGTGGGTGCAAAACCGGATTGGCTACAAATGGACACTGGACCGGATTAACCGCCGAGCCACCCGCGTTATGAAAGATGCTTTTGATCGTGTTTTTGAAACCTCGCAAAAATACGAAGTGCCGTTACGGCTTGCTGCTTACATTGTAGCTATCGACAAAGTGGCCAGTACCTATAAATACCGGGGCGGTTATTAAAAAATATGTGATATATGGTGTATAACTTGCTTATACAGGCAGACTCTGTCAGCTATACATCATATATCACACATTCTACATTACTCTATGCGCTTACATCGCGAAGGATACACCATCATGTTGGTAACGGGGCTGGTTTTGCTGGCTCTTAATCTGCTTGCTTACTTTTATCTGTTCTCCGATAATACCATCGCTATCACGCTGCTGGCTGTGGTAAGTCTGGTGCTGTTTGCGTTGATTGTGCAGTTTTTTCGGATTCCAAACCGTATCCTGACACGGCACGACACGCAGGTCATTGCACCAGCAGACGGTACCGTTGTGGTAATCGAAGAAACAAATGAAACCGAGTATTTTAAGGAACGTAGGCGGCAGGTTTCTATCTTTATGTCTCCCCTGAACGTACACGTTAACCTTAATCCAGTGTCGGGCGTGGTGCGCTATTTCAGGTATTTTCCCGGCAAGTATCTGGTAGCCTGGCATCCCAAATCCAGCACCGAGAACGAACGGACAACCATCGTTATTAAGGCCAATAATGGGACTGAAATCCTGTTCCGGCAAATTGCCGGCGCGGTGGCCCGACGAATCCGGTGGTACGTTAAAGAAGGACAGGCCGTAGAACAGGGGCAGGAGATGGGCTTTATTAAGTTTGGCTCGCGGGTCGATGTCTTCCTGCCTTTAAATGCAGAAATAAAAGTAGCCATTGGCGACCGCATGAAAGGGGGCGTAACGGTTCTGGCCGAACTGAAATAGCTTCTTAGGGCGGTCCGGCCATAGAATTGCTCACTGATCCATCCGATACTCGCTTCGTAAGAACACTTACGAAGCGAGTGTTTCTTTGGTACGATGACCAAAACGCTTTCTGGCTCTGTGGCCGAAAAAGCCATTTATGCTGAGATAGTCTGCCGTGTACTATTTTCAGGATTAGTTGTATCTTCACCCGATACAATTTTTATTGATAAGTATGACGTTCGATTACATCATTGTGGGCGCGGGTTCGGCGGGATGCGTGTTGGCCAATCGTCTGTCCGCAGACCCAGCAGTGTCGGTGTTGTTGCTCGAAGCAGGTGGGCCAGACACTAAATTTGAATTACAGATTCCGGCGGCTTACTCCAAGCTGAACAAAACTTCGGTGGACTGGGGGTTCTGGACGGAACCACAAACGGCCCTCAACAACCGACGGATGTACCAGCCACGTGGCAAAACGCTGGGTGGATGCTCATCGACCAATGCCATGGCCTACGTGCGCGGCAACCGGCTCGACTATAACGACTGGGCTGACCTTGGAAACACGGGCTGGGGATATGACGACGTACTTCCCTACTTCATCCGCTCGGAACACAATGAGCAAATCAACCAGCTCAATGCCCGCTATCATGGCAACGGTGGTCCGCTCAACGTAACGTTCGCCAGCTACCGAACACCCTTGGCCAATGCTTTCCTGGAGGCCTGCCGGGAAACGGGTATCCATGACAATCACGACTACAACGGGGCCGAGCAGGAAGGAGCGGGATTCTTTCAGTTTACGATCAAAAGTGGTAAACGCCATAGCGCGGCCACGGCTTTTCTGAAACCCGTCATGCACCGCCCTAATCTGACTGTCATCACCCGCGCCTACACAAAGCAGGTGCTGCTGACCAATGACCGCGCTACGGGCGTAGAATTCATGACCGGCAGGAATAAGGCGCAAACGGCCACAGCCCGGCGCGAGGTAATTCTCTCCGCAGGGGCGTTTCAGTCGCCACAGTTACTGATGCTATCGGGCATTGGCCCCGCCGATACACTCCAACGGGCCGGTATTGCGCTCAAAAAGGAACTGCCTGGCGTGGGACAAAATTTGCAGGATCACGTGTTTACTGGAGTCAGCAGCCTGTCGTCACAGCGGGGGGTGTCGTCTAATTTTCATCTCAAGCCACTCAACCAGCTTAAAGGATTAGGGAGCTGGCTGCTCAACAAAACCGGCCCTATGACCATTAGCCCGCTCGAAGCGGTGGCGTTCATAAAAACCGAAGCCGACCAGGACCGCCCCAACATGCAGTTCCACTTCGCACCCGTACACATGGGAAACGATTACCAGACCGATATGTACGACCTGGCTACATGGCCCACCACCGACGGCTATATTGTGCTGCCTACGCTGCTGAAACCCAAAAGCCGGGGCTACGTAGGGCTGCGCTCGGCCAACCCGCTGGATACGCCCCTGATTCAGCCTAATTACCTGACGCATGAAGATGATCGCCGTGTTCTGATTCGCGGTGTTCGGCAGGCGTTAGCCGTAAAACAGGCCGATGCATTCGGGCCGTTCCGCGAACGTATCCAAACCCCTACCGACACCAGTTCGGATGATACCATCTGGCAACATATTCTGCAACAACTCGAAACGGTCTATCACCCGGTGGGTACCTGCAAAATGGGTACCGACGAAATGGCCGTCGTTGATGCCGACCTGCGGGTGCGGGGCATTGACGGCCTGCGGGTGATCGACGCATCGGTGATGCCGACTATTGTATCGGGCAATACCAACGCGCCTGCCATCATGATTGCCGAGAAAGGGGCTGATCTGGTGCTGGGACGGGTGGCCAGTCGTCAGGCTGGAGCTACATTGATCCCAAATAGTTGAGATTACGTTCTACAACCTCAAAGACAATTACGTCGGGACGTTCGGTGGCCACGAGGTCAGGGTCTATGCGGCTGGCCCGGACAAAGTACGATTCCCGAAAGTAAGCCGCCAGAAACGGCATCATGTTGTGGCTGAACGAATCGCCAATGAACAGCAGCTTACCCGTACCGTTACCCCTGAAGCGCGACGAAGCAAAACCCGACACCGGGTTGGGTACATTGGCTGTTTGGGTGGCTTTAGCCTGTGGGGTAGGGGTAACGGCGTAAAATACCTCGTCTTTGCGCTCCTGCTGTACAGTTAGCATCGTTACCAGATCACCTCCGCCCCCGCGTTGCTTCTCGATCTTAAAATCACTGAGCTGTAGTGACGGCAAGTTGGGGTAGTTCTGTCGAATTCGGTCGAGCAGGGCTGCGCTGCCAATCATAGAGCCAATGTCATTCCAGTGCGTATCGGTCTGGTGATACACAAAACGCTCATGTTTGGCAGTCAGCAGCGTATCGCGCAGGTCAATAAAGGGAACAGTAGTATTTTTAACCGCCTGCCCGAGTATATCCAGACGGGTTGGTCCACTGGCTGGCTGGAGATGATTGGGCAGGTTTTCAGG
Organism: Cytophagales bacterium; assembly: GCA_038248175.1. GTDB lineage: Bacteria > Bacteroidota > Bacteroidia > Cytophagales > Spirosomataceae > Spirosoma. The sequence continues at coordinate 3,542 of JBBRUB010000314.1, forward strand.
ATAGATCGTGTGCGAATCGGGGGCAATCAGTACGTAGAGTCTGCTGTTTTGCCGGGCCAGTTCTGCCTGTTGCCGGGTCAGATGTTGCGCTATATACCGGGCCGAGTCGGCAGAGAGCGGTAACAGCCCCCGGTGCTGATCCATGACGCGGTTGTAGCTGTTGCCGAGGTAAAACCAGCCATTTTTACCTAATACCACTTTTTCTGGTAGGGGCGACTCGCCCAGCACGTTCAGTTTCCAGCGGCTATATCCGTAGAAAAGTGCGTTGCGCCACCCGAAGTTCTCTTTGTAATACTGATCGAACTTTTTTATGAACGCTTTGACATGCGGGAAGTTGAATGGTGGTACCTGACTCGCTGTCCGGTTTTCAGTACTGCTGAATTGCCCTGACAGGCCCAGAACCTGATCGGCCAGGGGGAGTAGCAACAGCCCGGCAAAAGCGGGGGCCAATAGTTTAAAACGTTTAAAGTCCATTCAGGGATAAACCGACCGTAAAAGGAGGTCTGCTATAGGTTGATGAACAAAGGTACGCAAAGGCTTTTTTTTCAATTGATACGCTGTTGATCCCAACCCTTATTCAAAACTCAGACTCTATAATAGCGTATAACAGGGGCGGATGTAACCGTGTGGGATGTTGTACGCAGCCTGGCCAGTGGTTTAAGCGAGTGACAGCTTATGAAAAGGTATCCCGCCCTGACGAGAGCTGATATACGGGCGTGTTCGCTTTTTATCTACCTGCGGGCCATCGGCCAGATTGGATACCTTGAGGAGGGTTCGCCCGGTAAGTAGGCCGTAAGCAGGATTCGTGGGTCAATAGCGGGTTCGATAGCTACAAACTGGCCAGATCAATAAGGTTCCGTTCAACAATTTCGAGTACCATGATATCGGGACGCTCCTTTTTTACCTGCTCCCTATTGGGGTGACTATCGCGAACCACGTACATCTCCCGGAAATAACCGGCAATCGGGTTCATTACGTAGCTGAATGAATCGCCAAGTAAAAAGACCTTTGGTCTGGTTTTGTCGGGATGTAAAAACCGCTGCTCGGGTAAGTTGATGCCTGAGTGAGATATAGATTCAACCTGATCGGCCAGAATCAGCGGAGCCGGTTTTATATCGTAATCGACAGAGTCGGTAAATTGCCGGTTAAGGGCAAGCATCGTGACCAAATCGCCCCCAATACCTTTACGGGGACGGATCCAGTAGTTGGTCAGTCGTACCGGTGGTATTGAAGGGAAATCATTGCGCATTCGCTTTAGGAGGGGGATCGTGGCAATCAACGCACCAAAACTATTCCAATGTGTATCAGTCTGTTGATAAAGTACATAGTTCGCCTTGGCCCGAAGCAGGTCTGGTCGGGGATCAATAAAGGGTATCGTCGTATTTTTGGCCATGTACTGCTTAAGCCGATCAAGATTTGATGGCTCTGCCGATATATGAAAGTTATCAGGCAAAAACTCCGGATAAATTGAATAGGAATCAGGGGCAACAAAGACATACAGTTTGATTCCCTGCTTAGCCAGTTCATTCTGATAATCAGATAAATGACGGCCAATGGCTTCAATCTCGGCGAGTGTCATGCGGGCCAGTCCTCTGTGCTGATCGGCCACATTACCGATTGAGTTGCCCGGATAAAACCAGCC
>JBBRUB010000315.1:0-5150 GCA_038248175.1 Cytophagales bacterium
CCTCCAGCCTGACGCCGAAGTGTACGCCGACCCGGCCAAATACTACGATCAGCTCATTGAAATTGATTTGAACACGCTGGAGCCGCACGTAAACGGTCCGTTCACGCCCGATCTGGCCTGGCCTATTTCTAACTTTGCCAAAGCGGTGAAAGAAAATGGCTGGCCAGAAACGCTCGAAGTGGGTCTGATTGGTTCCTGCACCAACTCCAGCTACGAAGACCTGACCCGTTCGGCGTCGATTGCGGCTCAGGCCGTGAGCAAGAAGCTGAAAGTAAAGTCGGAGTTCACCGTGACACCCGGTTCGGAACTGGTGCGGTTTACGGCGGAGCGCGACGGTCTGCTCGGTACGTTCGAGGACATGGGTGGTGTGGTGTTGGCCAACGCCTGTGGTCCGTGCATTGGGCAGTGGGCGCGGCACATGGCCGACCCAACCCGGCCTAACTCCATCATTACGTCGTTCAACCGAAACTTCGCCAAGCGTAACGACGGCAACGCCAGCACCCACGCGTTTGTGGCCTCGCCCGAAATCGTAACGGCCATGGCCATTGCCGGTAGCCTGACGTTTAATCCCCTGACCGATACGCTGACAAACGAAGCTGGTGAGCAGGTGAAACTCGACGAGCCGCAGGGCATCGAACAGCCCGTAAAAGGCTACGCTGTAGAAGATGCGGGCTACCAGGCACCAGCAGAAGACGGCTCCGGCGTTCAGGTGAAAGTGTCGCCCACGTCTGACCGGCTGCAACTGCTGGCTCCGTTTGCGGCCTGGGAAGGTCATGACCTGAAAGGGCTGAAACTGCTCATCAAAGCCAAAGGCAAATGCACCACCGACCATATTTCGATGGCCGGACCCTGGCTTAAGTTCCGGGGGCATCTGGACAATATCTCGAATAACATGCTGATTGGCGCGGTGAACTTTTACACTGAGAAAACCAACAGCGTGAAAAACCAGCTCACCGGCGAATACGGCGAGGTTCCTGCCGTGCAGCGGGCCTACAAAGCTGCCGGCGTTGGCTCGGTCGTGGTGGGTGATGAGAACTACGGCGAAGGCTCCTCCCGCGAACACGCGGCTATGGAACCCCGCTTTCTGGGTGTTCGGGCCATTCTAGTCAGGTCATTTGCCCGGATTCACGAAACGAACCTGAAAAAGCAGGGTATGCTGGGGCTGACCTTTGCCAACCCCGCCGATTACGACAAGGTGCAGGAAAATGATAGCATTGACATCAACGGCCTGACGAGTTTTGCGCCCGGCAAACCGCTGGAGATCGTACTGAACCACGCCGACGGCAGTACCGATACGTTCATGGCCAATCACACTTACAACGAGGGCCAGATCGAGTGGTTCAAAGCGGGTGCGGCCCTGAACATCATCCGCATGAAGCACAGCGCGTGAGACTGAAAAGCCTAAGCGTGAACCCGGCCAGCGAACCTGAATAGAGAAGCTGGCCGGGTTTGCTATGTACCGATGAACCGGTATATTTGAGTAATCACAACTTGTACCCAATGAAAATTACCGTAGTCCCTGTTCTTCTGACCTGCCTGTTTTTCAGTTGCAACAGCACCGAAAAAGCTAACGAAACTGATAAATCACCGATGGACGTGTCCGGCGAAATTGCTACCGTTGCTGCCGCTGCGCCTGAACCCAATTGCAAAACACTGGCTGGACTGCCTGAGCTGGGTAAGGACAAGGTCTATCAGGAATCAGCCAAGCCAATAAAGGTAACGCTGACTATGAATGAGGACACCAGCTCTACCAATACGCCAAAGGGCTGTTACCATAATTACGTGGCCACGATAGAAGCCGCCAAAAAATCAGGCGACCGCGTTTTTAAACGTACGTTCACCAAAGACGACCTGCGCTACTTCGGCCCGTCAGACGAAACGCTTGACCAGTCTGTGCTGCAAAACGTGACGTACAAACCCAGCTTCAACGCCCAGAAATACATTAACCTGACGGCACGGCTGGAAGAACCCATCAGCGGCAAACGGACGGATTATCTGGTCTATATGAATTATTTCGGCGAGGTCATCAAAGTCAAATAAGTAAGAACCAGACAACGTAAACGGCACGTTCCTTGCTTTGTGATTGTTCACAATACAAAAATAGCTGTATACAATTGCCGGTTTGCTGAGTGTATGGTTTGCAGTTACGTGTATTGATTCGGATATTTGACGCGCTATGAAACGCACCCTGTTCCAGATTGTCAACCTGTTAATGGCTTTTGTCGTACTGATGAGCAGTACCGGCTTTGGTCTGGTTGAACACTCGTGTCAGATGCGCGGTAAGAAGAAAACGGTCGTTACGGCGTTCAGCGTCGTAAAACCAACCGGCTGCACCGAAGACGGTATGCCGATGAAGGCAGACCAGACCGTTGTCAAAAAAACGCCCTGTTGCGAAGATGAACAGGGTTTTGAGAACGTAGAAACGCAGTCGTCGCTGTCGCAGTACGTCGCTAAATTCGTCAAGGTTATTACCGAAGCCGTTTTGGCGGGTGTTACCACGCTTCTGACCTGGATAGTTGGCTGGATTTTCGATACCAATACGGAAGTTGTTGCCTTACTTCCGGCTCCGCCCTCACTCTCTGGGCGCGACATTCTGATGCTTGTGCGTTCCCTCCTCCTTTGATTTACTGATTGATTCACCATTGCCGGTGCTGTTTTAGCGCGGGCTGTTTGTGTTGTTTCTTACGTCAATCAGTATCTTATGAAGTACTCCATCTGGGGTGTTCTCCTGTGTTTGAGCCTTACGCCGGCATGGGCGCAGTTCGACACACTGTCTCCCCAATCTACCCTTATCAATCCAACTTCTGTTGTGGCAACCTACTTCGTGCGGGGTACCGTTAGCGAGCGGGTGAACAACAAAATCCAGCCGCTTATCGGGGCTACCGTGCGCTGGGCAGGCCTGTTGACCGGGACCGTGACCGACTCAGTAGGACGGTTTTTGCTGGCGCAGGAAGTGGGCAATAACCGGTTGCTGGTCAGCTACGTTGGCTACCAGACCGATACCGTTTCGGTCACCAATCCTGCTTCTGAACTAAACATTATTCTGCGCACCGAACAGATGTTGCAGGAGGTAACCGTATCGGCACAGCCGGGGCAGCTGGACCGGGTGAACCCCATTCAGACCGAGTTTATTTCGCAGCGCATGCTGGCCAAAGCCGCCTGCTGTAACCTCTCGGAGAGTTTCGAGACCAACGCTTCCGTAAGTGTCAGTTATGCCGATGCTGTGACGGGTGCGCGGCAGATTCAGTTTTTGGGATTGGGCGGTCAGTACGTGCAAACCAACGTCGAAAATATCCCCACCGTGCGCGGACTGGCCACCACCTTTGGGCTAAACTATATTCCTGGCACTTGGATAACAGGCATCGACGTGGGTAAAGGCGCGGGGACGGTTGTGAACGGCTACGAGTCGATTAGCGGGCAGCTGAACGTTGAACTGCAAAAGCCGGACTCCCCCGACCGTCTGTTTCTGAATGGCTACGTCAACAGTTTTGGGCGGGTAGAGGGCAACGTCAACTGGTCGCAGCCGCTCAGCAAAAAGTGGAGTACAGCCGTACTGGGTCACGTCAGTAGTCTCAAACGCGAGATTGACCAGAATAATGACGGCTTCCGTGATTTGCCGTTTTATACGCAGTTCAATGCCATTAACCGCTATAAGTATAGTGGGGAGCGGTTCGTGGCGCAGTTTGGCGTAAAAGCCCTGCACGAAACCCGCGAGGGTGGGCAGCTATCGCGGGTCGGTGCCGATCGCTACATGTTTGGCAATACCACGAAGCGGGTTGAGGTGTTCTCCAAGCTGGCAAAGCTGTTTCCTGAAAAACCATACAAGGGCCTGGGGCTGATTCTGAACGCGGTGAACCACGAGCAGGTCATGAACTTCGGCTACCTGCCCTACACTGGTCAGCAGCGAACTATTTACGCCAACCTGATTTATCAGGGCATCATCGATAATACGAACCACACATTTAAAACCGGCGTCAGCTATTTGCTCGACGACTACCGCGAACAGTTTGGTACTACGCCCCTGAACCGGACCGAATCGGTGCCGGGCGTCTTCGGTGAATATACCTATACCTATCCCGAGAAACTGACGGTTATGCTGGGCGGGCGGATGGACTACCATAATCTGTTTGGCGTGCAGTGGACACCCCGGGCGCACGTAAAATATGACGTGAACCCCACGCTGAGTTTGCGGGCGTCGGCAGGGCGGGGCTTCCGGGTGCCCAACCGTATTGCCGAGAACATCGGCTACTTGGTATCCTCGCGGGCGGTGTTTTTCGACAGTCCGCTGCAACCCGAACGGGCCTGGAACTACGGCCTGAGTGCGTCGCAGGACTTTCAGTTGCTGGGCAAAAAGGCCAGTTTTGTAGTGGATTATTTCCGCACCGATTTCCAGAATCAGTTGATTGTGGATGCCGAACGCCCGCGCAAACTGCACTTCTATAATCTAGATGGCCGGTCGTATGCCAACAGTTTTCAGGTTGAACTGAACGTACAGCCTGCTCGCCGGTTTGAGGTTAAAGCCGCCTACCGGTTCTTCGATGTGCAGCAGACCATGGGCGGGCCGTTTGGCGAATCCCGATTGCTGCCCCGCATGATGGTCAGCCGCGACCGGGTGTTGCTCAACGCGGGTTACGCCCTGCCGTTCGACAAGTGGAAATTCGACGCTACACTGCAATGGAACGGCCCCCGCCGTATTCCCTACCTGCGCGAGGGCTACGTCCATACCAGTTACGCCAACATGCCCGTCGAGTTCGCGCCGGGCTTTTACAATCTGAACGCGCAGGTAAGCCGGGCGTTTAAAAGCGGCTGGGAAATTTATCTGGGGGGCGAAAACCTGACCGGCTTTCGGCAGGCCAATCCCATCGTAGCGCCCAACGACCCCTTTGGGCCGAGTTTCGACGCCGGAGCGCGGGTATGGGGATCTATTACGGGGCAGATGGTCTATCTCGGTTTTCGCTTCAAACCCCAGCACTAAGTTCTGAACCAGGACTTTTACAGGACTGAAACGATTGGTACTCTGACAATTCTTGTGGTTAACTTAAAAAATGCAGGAAACCGATTTTTACGAACAGCTTTTAGCCTTGCCTGATTTACAGGTTCAGCGCGTCGAGTACACCGATACACGCATCACATTGTTTTGCCAACTCAAG
>JBBRUB010000316.1:0-5148 GCA_038248175.1 Cytophagales bacterium
CCTCGAAAACTTGGCCTACCAGTCCAGCTATGGTAATGAGACCAGTCAATCGACGGTTATTCTGGGCCGAACCACGCCCCGCGCCGGTACAGCGGTGCTGAACAAACTACTATTGCGCAAACGCACTGAATTCAATGCCCCCCTCATTGCCGCGCCCATCATGGCAGGTAGCCTGAGCGACAGCACGGCTCAGTTTTACGCCCAGAACAATGCCAATGAGTTTGTACTGGTAACGGGAAAAGGCGAAAAATTAAAAGAAGGCCAGACCGATGGGCCCATTCGTAGCAATACCCTGCCCGTCGATTTCCTCAATAACGGGCGGCTGCAATACCTATTTTTGACCGACAGGACGCTGTACGTGGCCGATGGACGTCAAAACAGAACCGGTGGCACGGTGTCGCTAACGGGCATACCGCTCCCGGCGGGCATTGACCCCATGTACCTGATCCGGCCACGCGGCAACAAACAACGTAACCTCGTAGCGTTGGCAGCGAGTACCGACGGGCGTATTTTTGGGCTTGACCGGCAAACGCGGGCGTTTATTCAGGTAGTCAAAACACCAAAGAAGGGACCGCTGCTCCTGCCGTTTCAGGTTATACCCACGCCCAAAGGTATGGATATTCTGGCCACCCAGCCCAACGGAACGCTGAACTACTGGCTCGGAAACGGTACCCAGCACCCACACTTTCCGGTCCGTATCGAACGCCGAACCGACGACGAGCCAGACATTCGGTTTGCCGGTCCGGCCCTGCTGCTGCCAGGTCAGCAAATGATTCAGACCATTGCCGATGAGGGTCAACTGCTTAGCATTCTGCCCAACGGCCTGATTGCCAAACGAACGCAACTGTACCGGCCCGTGCGCAAAGGTGATTTCCGGCTCCTGCCCGATCAGGATCAGACCAGCTACCTGCTTTTGCGCACGACCGACACCGAGGTGGCCATACTGAACCAGCAGGGCGAACGCCAATTTGAAGTGCGTGCACTGCCGTCGGGCCGCAGCGCCGTGCGCTACCACCGGCTCGGTGCGGGCGTTGACCTGATTAGCGTACAGTCGGGTGGGTTTAGTACGTTATATGACCTGAATGGTAAATTAGTAGGAAACCGCCCCATTCCGGGTAATTTTCCGGTGGCCCTGCAATTTGACGAACGAACCAACGAACTGTATATTCTGAGCGGCACTGATCGTGCCGTGCAGTTATTTTCCATTCGACTCCGATGAGGTATTTACGCTACTTCATAATTAGTGTAGCTGTTGTGTTCTGGCTGGGCGGGCTGTCGGGTACGGTATCGCACTGGCTTTATAATACCGGCGTCATTGCCGATGATTACCGCAATGGTGACCTGTACCGGATGTCGGCCCTGCCGCAGTTCCGCGAACCCGCCCCCGTCTGCCCGCCCGCCAACCGCGACACCGACACCGCCCGGACGCATCTGTATATCCTTGGCGACAGTTTCTCGGAAGAACAACGCCTGAGTCAGGACGATTTCCGGGTTAGCTATTACCGCCGGGCCAAATGGGATACGCCCCCCCTGCGGGTACAGTTAGACCCCTCCAGGCGCAACGTATTACTGATCGAGAGTATCGAACGGCATTTCCGGGGCCATTTTGTCCGGCCCGTGCGCGAAGTAGTGGTGGTGCGGGATACGATAACATCGCCCGCACCGGCGTTAACGGTCTGGCAACGTTTCAAAGAAGACATTCACTGGAGCGATGTGGAAGAGCGGCTGGCGTCGGCTCTGTTCAGTCAGGAATGGGCGTTCTGGTTCAAAGAGCAGAAGGCCAGACTGACTCTCGACTGGTTTAACCGGGCCAGCGTAAACGTGAGCCTGTCGAAAAACGACCAGCACATTTTTCTCAACTCCGACACCGACGCAGCCACGCCCCTTTCATCGTTCTCAGAATTGTCTGATCGCGAAGTCAACGCGGTGGTCGATAGCATCAACGCAACAGCAGATTACTACAAACAGCTTGGTTTCGACGAGGTATATCTCTCAATCATCCCCAATAAAGTCACAATTGTAGAGTCGAAACGGGACGTATATAACCAACTCATCCCCCGCATCCAGAATCACCCGAACCTGCGTGTCCCGACCATTAACGTATATGACGCGTACAAACGCGCTGCTGTCTCGCCTTACCTCATCGGCGACACCCACTGGACCTGCGCGGGCCGTGCCATGTGGCTGGGTTTGGTATGGGAGAAGCTCGGGATTTGAGGCATTAGCTCCGCATCATTTTATTGTCACTGGTGGTCATTAGCCATACGTCCTGTATCGTTAATGACAATGAATGACTTTAATGACGCGCAGCAACTGACCCATCTATACCAGCGCGAACAAATCCTGAACGCCCAGCATCCGTTTGCTTATAAAGCCCTCACCAAACTCCACGCCAATCATGTGGCCGTGTTCGCGGGTGCGGGCTTCAAGAAATTTCATAAACGGCTCGCCTGAAATATAACTCTGCGGCTCGTTGCTGTCGGGGTTGAAGAACTGACTTTGGTAGGCTTTGATGGCCGCAATTTTCCCGTCCCAGTACGGCGTAATATCAACCACAAAATCAGGTTTCAGGGTGCGGTCCTGAATAAAATGATAGACCAGCGTGGGGCGGTATGCTTCCTGCGGCTGTCCGTCTTTGCCGGTAGTTTTGATCTGCCGAAGTCCTGCGTAGAAACAGGCATCAACAACCAACTGCGCGGCCCGTCCATGATCGGGGTGGCGGTCATCGGGGGTATTGGTCAGTACGATCTGCGGACGGTAATACCGGATCATCGGAATCAGGGCCAGCTGGTGTTCTTCGTCATTACGAAAAAACCCATCCCGGAATCCCATATTCTCGCGGGCAGAAAGTTGCATAATGCGAGTCCCTTCGGCAGCTTCGGCGGCCCGAATCTCGGGGGTGCCCCGCGTGCCGAGTTCACCCCGCGTAAGGTCGATACCGGCTACGGTTTTGCCCTGGATAATGAGCGACAGGATGGTACCGGCGCAGGTCATTTCAATATCGTCGGGGTGAGCCGCAATGGCCAGAATGTCAACGGGCATCGGTTTCAATGAGTGAATTGGTGAATAAGCGAATAGTGCCTGCTACCGTTGGTATATACGGACAGTACTCCATCCGCTTTATCAATCACGTTATGCCACTTTTTGTTCAGTGGCCCGGCACCGGTAACCACATAACCACCATCAATGCCACTCGGCCAGCCGCCGTTTCCAGAATGAAACCCTTGTATTCCCAATTGCCCATACATTGGCTCTTAACCGAACCGAAGCGTGAAGGTACTGCCCTGTCCCACAACCGATTCAACCACGATCTGCCCGCCATGCTGCTGCATAATCTGCCGCGACAGGCTCAGGCCAATACCCGAACCAGTAGTTTTTGTGGTGAAGAAGGGAATAAAAATCTTGTCGATTGCTGCCGGATCAATACCGGGGCCGTTGTCGGTGATGCGGATTACGGGGTAACCAGACCGGGTGTCGGCGTCGAGCCAGATGGTGGGTTCGGGGCAGTGGGTCAGGCTCTCCACGGCGTTGCGGAGCAGGTTGAGCAGCACCATCTCGATCTGATCGGCATCGGCCTGCATACGCAGGTTGGCGGGCAGGGGGCGCAGCGTAATGCGAGGCATGTCTTTGGTAGGCAAATTGGCCCGCACAAGCTGTAATACGCGATTCAGGAGCGGTTCCACGGCTATGTCGGTCAGGCGGGACGGCGGCAGGGTGGTGAAATGACGGTAAGCGTCCACAAACTTCATGACGCCCTGCCCCCGCCGGCTGATGGTGGTCAGGGCCAGTCGTAAATCGGCGAGGGCGTCGGTAACGGGGGCGGGCGTGGTATCGGGCGGCAGACCGGGGGCGAGATCGGTTTCAATAATCTGCTCCATGGTGCCGGTCAGCGAAACAATGGGCGTGATGGAATTCATGATTTCGTGGCGCAGCACGCGGGTCAGGTTTTGCCAGGCTTCCAGTTCTTTACGGGCCAGTTCGGGCCGGATGTTCTGGAGCGACACCAGCGTAACGAGCCGCCCCCGCAGCCGCACCGACGTCCGGCGCATGGACAGTTCGGCGGCATCATCATCGGTCTGATAGACGAACGTATTGTCGGCACTGGCTGACAGAAGCCATTGCACCAGTTTTGGGTGATTGACTTTCAGGTCGGAGAGTTGCCGAAGCCGGTACGTGTCCAGTAGCCGCAGGGTTGTTGGGTTTACAAGTTCTACCCGCCCCTGGGCATCGAAAGACAACAACCCAACCGTTACGTGCTGCACAATGGTGTTGAGGTAGTGGAGGTTGGTTTCGGTTTCTGCGCGGGCCTGCCGGAACGCATCCAGCACGGCGTTGAACTGCTCATTTACGGTTTGGAAAGAGGGGCCAAGTTTCTGGTCAGCGCGGAAGGTGGTAGTGAAATCGGCGTAGCGCACGGCTTCCAGAAAGCGGCCAAACTTCCGGTTCAGGCCGGTTACGTAGCGGTACAGGTTCATCACGATCCAGACCTGAACCAGCCCGGTTAGTCCAGCCGCCAGCGGCCAGCCCTGCACCACGTACAGCCAGACCGCCAGCCAGGTGCTACCCACCAGGCCACTCACACGCCAGCCGATGCCAAGCAGAAAGCGGTTCATAATCCGTATTTTTCTAACCGCCGGTACAACGCCTGCCGCGATACACCCAGCGTCCGGGCTACGTCGCTGATGTTGCCGCCAAACTGCTGCATGGCCTGTTCGATGAGTCGCCGTTCCATTTCTTCCAGCGGTTGGGCATTGTTAGCTGCGTCGTTTCCAGCCCCGGATTCGCCCGCCAGCCCTTGGCCGGGTTGCCAGTTGTTGCCCGTCAGCGAACCCTGGCTCTGATGCAGGATTACGGCGCGTTCGATAGTGTGGCGCAGTTCGCGCACGTTGCCCGGCCAGCTGTACTGCCGCAGTTGCCGGGCAAAAGCCGGGTCGATGGCCGTTACCTGACGGTTATATTGCTGGCTGAAACCCTTCAGAAAACGCTCTGCCAGGGGCAGAATATCGTCGGAACGATGGCGCAGGGCGGGCAGCCTGATTTCGATGGTATTGATACGGTACAGCAAATCGCGCCGAAACTGAGTCGCACCAGCGAGCGTCGCACCAGCGGGCGTCGCACCATACAAATCGGCGTTGGTGGCGCAGAGTA
>JBBRUB010000317.1:0-5147 GCA_038248175.1 Cytophagales bacterium
CAATACCACGTGCGATGACGGTACGCTGCCGCCAGCCTTGCTTCGCAAAAAAGCGACCATCTGGCGGGCATCACGGTCGGCATACTTCAAATCGCCGGTAGCGTAGGTGAGTGCCTTATAATCCGAAATACCAATGACAACCGCGTAGGTTTGACCGCCGTAGGGCGGCAACCAGCCGATCAGCAACGTACTGAACCCAATAAGCAGACTACGACACATAATTTTCGGCAGTTTCTGTTACGTGAGTTGACTGGTCGCAGTTATCCTCTACGCATTGAATACCAATAAGATAGCTGGAGTAGTTGTCTCTGGTTTTCCCGGAACACACGGACTGCAACCTGTCTATTTTGGTGGCGTCAGGCTCATCGTTACCCAATACCATCTCCAATGTCGGGTTGTCAATTTGCTCTATTACGCCATCGGTACACATAAAAAAATAATCGCCAGTCTGAACGTCGGTCAACAGAATGATGTCGGGCGCGGATCGGGTTGGGGTATGGTCGGAGCTGGACTGCGCCACTACCGCCCGGCTCAGTCGGTTGCGCCACGGGTGGGTACGGGCCTGTTCGTCGGTGATGATACCCGCTTCCACCATGTCGTTGACCTGCCGATGATCCTGCGTCTGAAAAATTACCCTGCCCCCACGAACCTGATATACGCGGCTGTCGCCGATATGGGCTACCGTGACCCCGTATTGATGGATTTGCATTAGCGCAAGCGTCGATCCCATGCGACTAACAAGCGGGTGCCGGGCGAGATACATCTGGTAACTATCGTAGGCCCGATCAAGCGCAGTTTTTAGGTGTACGGCGTCCAGAACCGGATAGTCCATAGACGCGGCATAGCCGGCTATGGCATCACAAAGCAGTCGGCTGGCAACTTCGCCTTTGTCGGCTCCGCCCATACCGTCACAAACGACAAATAGCGAATCGTTCGCGCCAATCTCGTCAATGGTCGGACAGAGCGCATCCTGATTGCTGGTTCGCCGGCCAATATGCGAGAAGCCGACAGGCTGGTTTAATTTGATCAGCATGGCCTACTCAGTACGGTCGGGGTTAAAAGCAAGGGTTATTTTGTACGTATCCAGCATGAGAGGGGGAATGTGGTAGTGGGTCAGCCCGTACATGATGCTTGGTCCTACGTACATCCTGACCTTACTGACGTCTTCCGAAATGCGGGCCATCAGATCGCCGGTATTGTGCTGCCGATAGAAGCTAAGCGGCAGAGTTTGGTAATGTTCGTAGATTTCGTTTTTGAGGTCATACTCCACATGCCGCGACATGACGATGAGCGTTTGCCGAACCAGAAACAGAAAAAAACCTTTCAGCAGCGCCAGTACCAGCGTGCCTCCCGCAAAGAGCAGCAGCCCGAACGCAAAAATGTCGTACATGGCCGACTGCAACGGCGACTGGGCGTAGAGGTAATAAAGGTCGATGGTTTCGCTGACCAGATTGAGGGCGTACCGCACGAGCTGCGCCGGAAAAATGCCAAACAGGTTAGAAACGATGGTAAAAACCGTTCCCCAGATCAGGTACCATTTGTACTTGACGAGGTATTTATTGAGGTACGAAAGAGCTTTCACAGACGGGCCGTGTTTTGGAATGGGTAACGCCGGGGGGTGGTTTTCGGTTTCCGGGCCGTCCGCACACCATCATCCGATTGGGAAAACCAGGTAATGAGCCGTAATTTTGCGGTTCGCCGGGCAACCTCTTACCCGGTCCGTTCTTTTCTTTTCGGATACAACAAGGCATAAGCATGTTAAACAGGCGATTGTTACGAATTAAAGTGATGCAGGCGTTATACGCCCTCGAACAGGCCGGGTCGGCCACGGAGCAATTGGCCATCGACGGCATTGCCGAACTGTTTCAGCCCGACCTCAACTCGATGGAGCCGCAGAACAAACGGCAGCTTGAAGGCTACCGTAAACTGGCCAACCTGCTCTTTGCCGAAGCCATTAAAACCAACCAGCCTGCGGAAGATGACGACGCGCCTAAAAAGGTGCTGAAAGCCGCCAACGACGGTTTGCTGTACTACCAGATTCGGCAGAAAAAAGACCGGCAGCACCTCGCCCAGATGATGATCCGGCAGGTAAACGGCATCTACGAAAGCTACCTCCGCGTCATGCTCTTACTGCCCGAACTCGCCCATGCCGCCCTGACCGACAGCGAGCGCAAATACCGCGACGTGGACGAGACGCCCTTCCCTTTTGAAAGTACGCTGAACAATAATACGGTGGTGCAGGCACTCGCCAGCCACAAACCACTGACCGACGAAGCCCTGCGGTACGGCGTTTCCTGGGCCGATGACCTGCCGTTTGTGCGTAAAGCCCTGCGCGAGGTACTGAAAGCCGACGAGACCTACCGTGACTATTGCGCCCAGGCTACCCACACCGCCGACGAAGACCAGGCTTTGGCACAATACGTACTGCGGACGCTGATTTTCAAGCACGATACCATCAGTGATTATGTGTCTGAGATTGACCTGAGCTGGGCCGAAAACAGCGAGGTCGTGCGTGGCCTGTCCATCCGAACGCTCAAATCGGTACAGTCGGTTACCAGGTTGCAACTCGAACCCCTCACCGACGACTGGGAAGAAGATCAGTTGTTTATGAACACGCTGTATGCCCAGTTTCAGGAAAATAACAACGAATTTGAGCAGCTCCTAATTGATCAGCTTCAGAACTGGGACGTGGAGCGGGTGGCCATGCTGGACCGGATTATCATGAAACTGGCCCTGACCGAGTTACTAAGTTTTCCGAACATTCCCGTCAAGGTCACGATTAATGAGTACATAGAACTGGCCAAAGCCTACAGTACTCCGCAAAGTGGTAAGTTTGTGAACGGAATCTTAGACAGCCTGTCTGAGAAATTACAAACCTCCGGCAGGCTGCGCAAAAGTGGCCGGGGACTCCTTGACAACAAATAAGTTGTAGGATCGTAGAGTTGTATAGTTGTAAGCGGTCTGCCATCGCGGTTGCTTCGCCGAAGGTCAGGAGCCAGCCAACTCTATAACTCTACAACTCTACGACTGTATAACTCTTTAAAGAAATGAGCCGTATATCACGCGATTTGACTTTCCTGCTGACCGGAATGGTTGGTGGTGCCCTGCTGGGCCTGTTGTATGCCCCCGAAGAGGGTAAAATTACCCGCGACAAACTGACGTTCCGGTTGTCGAAATACCGCGAACAGATCGAGCTGCTGCTCGACGAACTGCGCAGACCCAACGAACTGCCCGAAAACCTGTCGCGCCATGAAGGGCAGCGCGTGGTGAACAACGCCCGCGAAAAAGCCGAACGTCTGCTCGAAGACGTTGACCGGCTCATGGCCCAGATCAAGCAACAAAACGCTTAATTTTTAGACAATGAAAAACTGGTTTTACATCGTTGCACTTGGTACGCTGGCCCTGGGTCCGTTTGGGTGCGACAACCGTCAGCAGGGGCAGGAAGCCCAAAAGACGGCGGCAGAGAAAAGCCCTAAAATTACCTTTGCCGAAAACGGTATTCATGACTTCGGCGAGATGATTGATGGCGATACGGTTGAACATGTCTTTGCGTTTACCAACACCGGCGAGTTTCCACTGATTATCAACAATGTAACGGCTTCGTGCGGCTGCACCACGCCCGAATGGCCCCATGAGCCGGTGCTGCCCGGCCAGAAATCGTCCGTAACGGTTCGGTTTGATAGCCGGGGCAAGATAGGCGAACAGAACAAAACCATCACCATCTTTGCCAACACCGACCCGGCCATGACCGATCTGCAGTTCCGGGCACTGGTGCTGCCCAAACCCGATTCTACCCGGTCATAAACTCACTCACATATCACTTGACATGAACGCAATCCTTTTACAACTACTCCCTACCGGCGGCTCATCTATGCTGGCCAACATCCTGCTTTGGGGTGGTATTATTCTCGTGTTTTACTTCTTCATGATCCGGCCTCAGCAGAAGAAACAGAAAGACCAGAAATCATTTGTCACTAACCTCAAGAAAGGCGACAACGTCGTAACCATCGGTGGGCTGCATGGCCGCATTATGAGCATAGATGCCATCACCGTAGTGCTGGAAGTGGACCGGGGCGTAAAGATGACCTTTGAGAAAAGCTCGATCTCCCGCGAGGCCACCGGTAAACCCTCCGAAGTCGAGCTAAAGTAAGCTCTATGGCTGGCTGACGCGAGCGTGGCTTTACGTCGGCAGGAATCATGCGTGAGCGTGGGCCCCTTTAGGGCGGGGGGCTGCGCTCGCGTCAGCCAATACGCAACCTAAACTAACAAACTGTCTCCTTCCGTGACTACTCCAAAAAGTAATTCGTCGTTTCAGTTGAGTAGATTCCTGCTGTGCGTAGGAGCGGCTGCGGTGTTCTGGCTGCTCAATGCTCTGAACAAACCCGACTATACGCTCAATGTTGAGTATCCCATTCATTTCGTTTATAACGACTCGCTGTACGTACCCATTACGCCCCTGCCCCACACCGTAACGGTCAACGTATCGAGCGATGGGTGGGGGTTGTTGCGTCATGCCTGGCAACCCTTTCAGGACGAACCCGTTGATTACGTAGTCCGCAACCCGCTTCAGGCATCTATTATCAATACGTCGTCACTGACAATGACGCTGGCCGAACACATCAGACGATTGCACGTCAACCACGTAGTAGCCGACACGCTTGACCTGCAGTTTGACCGGCGCATGACCAAAACCATCCGGCTGGCAGTGGACAGCACCCGCATTGATCTGGTTCCTTCCTACGTTATATCGAGCGTCATCAACGTAACGCCACGCACCATTGAGGTAGAAGGTCCGGCGCAGCTGGTTCGTGGCCTGCCCGACACCGCCTGGATCCGCATCCCGCGCAAACGCATTGCCGCCAACTACGACGAAAAGTTGCCCCTGAATCAGTTCCGGCACCCCATGCTGCACAGCAGCGCAACCAAAGCAGACGTCAGCTTCGAGGTCGGGGAGTTACTTAGTCCACAGTAGAGAAAACGGTGAGGGACGTGATTCCGTCTTCCCTTCATTCCACCAATTCCGCCTTCAAAAACTGACCCGTATAGCTTCCCTTTACGCCTGCCACTTTCTCCGGGGTGCCTTCGGCAATGATGTAGCCGCCTTTGTTGCCACCGTCTGGGCCGAGGTCGATGAGGTCAACCGAGAC
>JBBRUB010000318.1:0-5137 GCA_038248175.1 Cytophagales bacterium
AACGAGGGTACGGACATGTATGTACTGTTGCAGGACATCTGTAAACGCCCCCGCATTCGTCCGGGCCGCAGTCAGTACGGAGCCGGAGCCGACGACCGTAAAAAGGTAATGCTCATTTCCGCTACCCCCCTTAATAACAGCCCCGCCGACATTGAAAACCAGTTGTACCTCTTTCAGGACAAACGCAACTCGACGCTGGAACGGGTCAGAAATTTGCAGGACTACTTCAAACCCGTTAAAGACAAATACAAGAAACTGGCTGCCGAACCCAAACTCGATATTCCTAAGCTCAAAGCCCTTTTTGCCCAGCTTCGCAACGATATTGTGGAGCCGCTCGTGATTCGGCGGACGCGCCGGGACATCGAGAACAATCCCGATTACCTCAAAGACCTGATCGACCAGAAAATCAAGTTTCCCACCGTCAGCGACCCAATTGAACTCTACTACCGGCTGGATGATGAACTGGCTACGCTGTTTTTCGATACCGTGCAGATGCTGACCGGACTTGATGCCAACGGTCAGCCCATCGACGGCCTGAACTACTACCGCTACCGGGCCATTGAACACCTCGTCAAACCCGAAGACCGCGACCAGTACGGCAACGTGCAGAGTATTTCAGACCGGCTGGCGGGTATCATGCGGATATTGCTGGTGAAACGCTTAGAAAGTTCGTTCCATGCCTTCCGGGGGTCGCTGACGCGGCTGAGCAAAGCCATTGATAATATGCTGGCCATGTTTGCCGATAACCGGGTGTTTGTGGCTCCTGACCTCAACGTGAATCAACTCCTCGAAGAAGGCTATAGCTACGACGAAATCGAAGCGAAAATAGACGTGAAAGGTGGAAATAACCGAGCCTTCAAAGTCGCTGATTTTAGCGCTGATTTCGTACCCCTGCTTCGGGCCGAACAGCAAAAAGTAGCCGAATTGCTCAACCGATGGCTGGGGGTACGTAACGACCCAAAACTGGATGAGTTTATGGACCAGTTGACAACCCGGTTTCTGGCCCCCAAAACCAACCCCAGCGGTAAACTCGTCATCTTCACCGAATCGACCGAAACAGCCGCCGACGTGCAGCGGTGCATGGAACAGCATGGCTATGACCGGATTCTGAGTGTTAGTTCGGCCAACCGGAAAGAACTGGAGCAAACCATCCGGCTCAACTTCGATGCCAACGTGCAGGAAGACCGCTGGCAACACGATTACGACATCATCATTACCACCGAAGTGCTGGCCGAGGGCGTAAACCTGCACCGCTCCAGCGTTATTGTCAACTATGACGTACCCTGGAACTCGACCCGGCTCATGCAGCGCATTGGGCGCGTGAACCGCATTGGTACGCGGGCCGACGCGGTGTTTGTCTATAACTTCTACCCCTCCGCCCACGGCGACCATGAAATCAGGCTGGTGGATACGGCCCTGCGAAAACTGCAGGCGTTTCACACGGCCTTTGGCGAAGACAACAAAATCTTTTCGAGTCTGGAAGAAGTAGGCGAGGGCGGACTGTCCGGGGTGAAAATTCAGCAGGAAGAAAGCGAAACCGAAAAATACCTGACGTTTTTACGGCAGTTTCGGCAGAAACACCCGAAACGATTCAAAGAAATGGCGCAGATACCCGACAAGGCCCGCTGCGGGCGTAACCAATCTGCCGTACCCGATGCCAACCGCCCCGCGTTTGACGAAAATAGTCTGACTACAACCAGCCGCGCTACGTACCCGCTGGCCAATACCTCGCTGACGTACCTCAAAAGCGACAACCACCCCGGTACGTTCTGCTTCATTTCTGCCGACGCGCCCCCTGTTGAACTTGCGTTTTTGCAAGCCGTGAAGCTGTTTGAAGCCACCGAATCCGAAAAGCCCATACCGCTGCACCCGCACCACCACGAGCAGACACTGACCGGGCTGGCGTATTTCAAAACTGACAAAGTACAGCAGGATATTCAGGGTAAAACCGTGAACCGGCAGCAACTCAGCCTCGCCGAAAATAAAGCCATTACCAACCTGCAGTTCATGGTCAAACACGCCCCTACCGAGCAAAAACGGACCACGCTGCAAAGCTTCGTCAAAGCCGTCAGTAACGGGAAATTTGCCGCCAAAGGCCTGCCCAAAGACGTGAACGATTTCTATGCCACCAACGGCAAACTGCTGACCGATCCACCCACTTTTTTAGATAAACTGTTCACACAGGTGCTGGACCGCCAGGCCATCCCGCCCGAAGATGCCAGCCCCACGCCGGGTAATTCCGTGCCGCCCCGCACCATCGTAAATCCAAAAATTGTACTCACCGTAAGTTTTAGCTGACCGCCAAAATCCCGTAGGGATGAACGATATAGTAGCCCCCGATTTTAATCGGGGGAAATAGGCACGAACCCAATTTTTAGTTCTGTAGGAACGACCGATTGGTTTTAATAGATACCACCAACACAATATGGCGAACACGTACCACCAAGTCTATATTCAAACCGTCTTTGCCGTGAAATTCCGAACGGCCTTGGTAGATGAACACTGGCAGAAAGACCTCTTCGGGGTTGTAGGCAATCTGATCAACGAAACGGGCTGCACCAACATCATCGTCAATGGTGTTGCCAACCACATACACTGCTTCATTGGGCTGAAACCAACCGTTTCAATTTCAGACTTGATGAAAAGCATGAAGGCAAAGTCGTCAAAATGGGTTAACGAAAATCAATTGACCAGTTCCCGCTTCGAATGGCAAGAGGGTTATGGAGTCTTTTCCTACGGTCAGTCGCAACGGGACAGCGTATATCAATACATTCAGAATCAGGCCGAACACCACCGAAAACAAACGTTCCGGGAGGAGTATCTGAGTTTTCTAAACAAGTTTAATGTGCCTTATGATGAACGCTATATTTTTGATGATCCGGTGTGATGAAACTAATCGGCCATCCCTACGGGATTTTCATGGCCCCAAACCATTAATCAGCCATTTCTACGACACTATTTATAAGTCTAAAATAACCTGAACCTTCTCTCTGATTATGCCCGGACAACTCTCTCTCCAGAACGCCCTCAACCAGCCCTATAATCGCATCGTGTTTGTCGGTTCCGTACTCAGTTCGGTTTTTGACGGGCGACTTACGGCGTACTCACCCGCGCTGGCCCAAACCAACCTTACCGATACCGAACGCAAACTCCTGCAATCGGTAGAACACTACGCCGACCTGCGGCTGGACGATGGGACCGACCTGCGCTGTTTCGAGATTCGGCTACAACCGCACGTCCGCATTGAGCAGAGCCGGGTGGGTATTCAGCAGTATGTTCGTAAGCTACTCACGGCGGGGCAGGCCGTGCTGGTCAATTTTGTGACTGCCGACGGCTCCGGCAAAGCCGACGCGGCCCAGCCCTGGCGGCTCACGCTGGTGGCTAAAGACACCGCCCTCGTGGATGGGCAAATAAAAGACCGGCCCACCAACGCCAAACGCTATACGTACCTGCTGGGACCGGGGCAGGCCTGCCGCACAGCCGCCGAACGACTCGTGAAACTCTTTGAGCAGACTACCCTCGACTTTGCCGCGCTGGTGCAGGCGTTTGAGGTGGAGAAACTCAGCAAAGACTTTTTCAAAGAATACAAACGCCATTACGATGCCGTAAACACGTACCTGACGGCTTCGGCGTTTCGGGCCAGTGTGTTCAACGGCGACGAAAAGGCCATCCGAGACTGGACCCGCAAACTGCTGGGCCGGGTGGTGTTCCTGTATTTTGTGCAGAAAAAAGGCTGGCTCGGTGCGTCGGATACGCGCTATCAGGATGGCCATACGCGCTACCAGACCAACTTCCTGACCGATCTGTTTCACGACAGCGGGGCCGACGAAACGTTTTACCCCAACTGGCTCAGTCCGCTGTTTTTTGAGACGCTGAACCGCGACCGACCCCACGACCGCTTCACGCTGCCCGGTGGTAACGCCGTACACGTACCGTTTCTGAACGGCGGCCTGTTTGACCGCGATGCGCCCGACCGTAAAGGGCCGCTGGTGCTGCCACCCCGCCTGTTTCATAACGCCCCGAATCCCGACGACCCCGCGCAGCGCGGCTTTCTGGATTTCCTGAACGCCTATAATTTCACCATTCATGAAGACAGCCCCGACGACCATACCGTAGCGGTTGACCCCGAAATGCTGGGCAATATTTTCGAGAATCTACTCGAAGACAACAAGGACAAAGGCGCGTTTTATACCCCCCGCGCCATTGTGCATTACATGTGCCGCGAAAGCCTGATTGAGTATCTGGACACTGCCCGGCGTGGACTCGCCCGCCGGAATTCACCCAATGCACTGATTGAGCGTGTTACCCGAACGGAACTAACGGATTGGGTGGCTGATAAGGTGGTTAGCCAAAATTTACAAAACGTGGCTCCTGAATTTGAAAAGCTGCTGAACGACGTAAAAATATGCGACCCGGCTATTGGCTCCGGGGCGTTTCCGATGGGGCTGTTGCAGGAAATTTACCAGTGCCAGCTTGCTCTCGGCAGTACCGAACCCCACGCGCAAATCAAGCTCAATATCATTCAGAACTCCATTTACGGCGTTGATATCGAGCGCGGGGCGGTGGATATTGCCCGGCTGCGGTTCTGGCTCTCGCTCGTGGTGGACGAAGACCAGCCCCGGCCCCTGCCCAATCTGGATTATAAAATTGTGGTGGGTAACTCGCTGGTCAGTAAACTCGACAACGAAATCCTGACGCTCGACTGGACCCTGCGCGGTACCATTCAGGCCGAAGCCGACATTGTGCGCCTGACCAAACTGCTGGCCCAGAAACAACGCGCGTTCTTTACGGCATCGGGCAACAAAACCACGTTGCAGCGCGAGATTCGCGACTTGAAAATTGAGTTGCTTACCGCCCAGATTGACCTTGACCGCCGGAAAGTGCTGGTCAACATGCCCGGCACGGGCCTGTTTGGACTCTCGGCCAAAGACCAGAAAAAGCAAATTCTGTTGCAGGAGCAGATTCAGGGGCTGGACGCTACGTTGCGCAAATTGAACGCGCTGAAACAGGACCCCGCCCGCCCCTTGCCCTACTTCGACTGGCGGCTCGACTTCCCCGAAGTCCTCAACCCCCACGTAACCGAAAACGTCGGCTTCGATATTGTGATTGGCAATCCGCCGTATGTCCGTCAGGAGTT
>JBBRUB010000319.1:0-5129 GCA_038248175.1 Cytophagales bacterium
CAGACGCCCGACCACCCAACTTGTAACATTATTGGCTATTGTTTTTACCGAAAGGCATAGGCCAGCAACGCCCAGCCCGCAATCATCAGCACCCCACCAATGGGTGTTATAGCTCCCAGCCACGTAATACCGGTAGCGCAAAGAATATACAGCGAGCCGGAAAAAATTAGCACCCCGCCCAGCATGGCATTGCCCGACCAGCCCAGGAGTTTAGCCATAGCCGGATTATCGCCAAACTGTTGCAGCAAAACACCTACCAGCACCAGGGCAAGAGCATGATAAAACTGATATTTAACAGCGGTCTCGAAGGTCTCGAACCGCCCGGACGCGGTGAGCGTTGCCCGCAGCGCGTGCGCCCCAAACGCACCGAATGCCACACCAAGAAGACCCAAAACAGAACCGGAGAGAATGAAGAATTTCATTTTTATTGTCATGCTGACGAAGGAAGCATCTCACGTCGATGTAATGAAAACGTTAACTTACCGAAGATGCTTCCTTCTGGTCCGGCGTTCCGGTCAGCGTGGCAAAACCACTACCGCGCCCCAAAAATAGCACTGCCCACTCGGATTAACGTACTACCTTCTTCAGTGGCCAGCTTATAATCGCCACTCATGCCCATCGACAACTCAGCAAACGATACGTTAGGGCGTTGCATACTGTCCAGTTTGTCATACAGCGTTTTCAGGCCCCGAAACTCCCGGCGGATTTGTGTTTCGTCGTCGGTGTTGGTGGCCAGCCCCATAAGTCCTGTGATACGGACGTTGGTCAGGGCGTCGAGTTCCGGGGCGTTGAGCAGACTTTCAGCTTCATCGGCAGAGAGACCAAATTTAGTTTCTTCGTCGGCAATGTGAATTTGCAGCAGACAATCAATGACCCGGTTGTTCTTAGCGGCCTGTTTATTGATTTCCTGCAACAGCTTCAGCCCATCGACCGAGTGAATCAGGCTCACAAACGGGGCAATATATTTGACCTTATTGGACTGCAAATGCCCGATCTGATGCCATTGTACGTCGGCAGGAAGCTGCGGTTGCTTATCGGCCATTTCCTGCACTTTGTTTTCACCGAATAACCGGCAGCCCGCGTCATAAGCCTCCTGAAGCATGGCAACGGGCTTGGTCTTGGTAACAGCAATAAGACGAGTCTGGGCAGGCAGTTCAGCCTCGATCTGGTGGATGGCTTCGGCAATCATAAAATAGGATGAGCTGGTTTACTGCCAATCATTTGGTAAGATTGCACAAAGATACGTCCCTGACGCGCGCCAGTTGGCACGGGTTTTCGGGCGTGAATGCGTTAAACAGGCAATAAACCGCCAAACCGGGTAGTTTTCCATTGAGTTTATCGCGCAAGAACCTAACCAACCCCTTATTCTGCCAATGACACCCAACGAACCCCGCCCGCAGGCCAATAACAGTGGCCGCACATTTCTGTTGATTGCCCTGCTTATTCTGGCCGCCCTCAACGTGTTGCTACTGTATTTCTGGTATCAGGAGCGGCAGGACAACAAAAGCAAAGACGCTATTGTAGCGGCCCGCACCGAAGAAGTGCTGGTTTACAAAACCAGGCTCGATTCAGTGTCAGCGCAGCTGGATGCCAAGATTGCCGAAATTCAACAACTTGGCGGCAACGTTGATTCACTGCTGAAAGTGCGCGAACGGCTGGAAATCGACAAACGCGAACTACGTAACGTCAATACCTTCGACAGTAAAAAGTATGATCAGAAAATCAGAAACTATCAGGTATTGCTCGCCCAGAAAGATCAGGAAATTGCCCGGCTGAAAGAGGAAAACGGGATTCTGGTCGAGAAGAACGAAACGCTTGCCCAGGAAAATACCGGCCTGCGCACCGAACGGCAGACACTGAGTGATTCGGTCGTGTCGGTCGTATCGAAAAATCGTGATCTCAGCGAAAAAGTTACCATCGCAGCCGCGCTCCGGGCCGAAGCCATTGTTGTGAACGCTATCAACTCACGCGGGAAAGAACGCGACGGCGACAATTACAAGGCCAGGCGCATAGACAAGATCAGAGTATCGGTAAAAATAGCCCCGAACGGGCTGGCCAAAAAAGGCGAAAAAGAACTGTATATGCGGATTCTGGACCCCAGCGGAGCCGTTATTTCGGATATGGCCACCGGATCGGGCGAGTTTATGTACGGCGGGCAACCCATGATCTATACGGCCAGACAACCTTTCAGCTTCGACAACAGCCGCCAAACCGTCGATTTTATGTTCGGGCGCGGTAGTCAGCGGTTCAATAAGGGCAAGCACACCATCGAAGTCTATGCCGAAGGATTCCGTATCGGCGAAGGGGAGTTTACAGTCAGATAGTTTCCAACTTTTTCTGTACCTTTGCGCCCTCATTTCAAAACGATTAAGTCAAATGTTTCCTAACAACTACGAGACGGTGTTCATTCTCACTCCCGTTTTGTCTGATATTCAGATGAAGGACGCCGTCGATAAATTCCGCGAGGTGCTGACCAGCAATGGTGCGGAGTTGGTTCATGAAGAGAACCTGGGTCTGCGCAAGCTGGCCTATCCAATACAGCACAAGAACACGGGTTACTACCAGCTTTTCGAGTTTAAAGCCCCCGGTACGATCATCGAGAAACTCAACACTGAGTATCTTCGCGACGAGCGCATTATCCGTCACCTGACGGTAGCACTCGACAAACACGCACTGGATTACAACGATCGCAAGCGCAAGGGATTAGTAGGCAAGAAAAAACAAACCGAAAATGCAGAAAGTAAGTAACGCCATGAGCCTCCAGAACGAATCGATCTCAAATACCGAGAATCGTAAAAAGTACGACCGCTTCAAGAAAGCCGGTATCAAGTACATCGACTACAAAGACGGCAACTTCCTGCTGAAACTGCTCAACGAACAGGGTAAAATTCTACCCCGTCGCCTGACCGGTACCAGCTTGAAAAACCAGCGCAAAGTAGCCCAGGCCGTTAAACGCGCCCGTCATTTAGCCATCCTGCCGTACGTCGGCGATTCACTCAAATAGAGGTGAAAGGTGTAGGGTGTAAAGGTGCATGTCGGATACTGCCGTAAGGTTAGGCCGAAGAACCCTTACTCCTTACCCCTTACTGCCTTGAAACTCCTTCAAAAATGGACATTATTCTCAAAACCGATATTGCCGGCCTGGGCTATAAGAACGACACCGTTGCGGTAAAGCCCGGCTATGGTCGCAACTTCCTCATTCCGCAGGGATACGCCATGATGGCAACTGGCTCGAACAAAAAAATCGTTGCCGAAAACATCCGTCAGGCGGCTCACAAAGCCGAGAAAATCAAAAATGACGCGCTCGAAATAGCAGCCGCCATTGGCGACATGGTCCTGACTATTCAGGCCAAAGCCGGCGACAGCGGCAAGATTTTTGGCCGTGTCACCAACACACAGGTGGCCGACGCCCTCCGCACGAAAGGCTTCGACATTGACCGGAAGAAAATTGCTGTTGATGATGTTAAAACCCTTGGCACCTACCAGGCTATACTGGATTTGCACAAAGAGGTAAAGCACAAAGTATCGTTTGAAGTGGTTGCCGACCAATAGGCCAACCACTGCTGCTTACCAAAACCGACCGGCCCGTTGCAAGACGAAGCCGGTCGGTTTTTTCATTCCTGAGTGCGCCCATAAGAGTTTGTGCAGCGTTTCATTTCTTTACGATTCGCTTCTGAGTCGGGGTGTGCCAGACAGCAACGGGGTTTTCGTCTGATAAATCCTCAGCAGTATGACATTCTAAACATTCAGGTGGTCTTTGGCATTATACGAAAATGGACTGCACCGCTACCCCGCCTACCCGTACCCAAACGGCCCAGCCTGCCGACGATCCGGCCCGACTGAAACCGCTGTTGAACCGCATTGCCGAAGCCGCGCCCGACACCGACTACGAAGGCGCTTTTCCCGAAGATGCCTTCGCGTGGCTGGCCGATGCCGGTTTATTATCTATCACCCTGCCCGGCCACGATCTCGACTTTTCGAGGGGGCAAACGGCCCGGCTGCTGCGACTGCTCAAACAGGTTGGCGCGGCTAATCTCGCCGTGGGGCGGGTCTATGAAGGTCATATCAACGCGCTGTACCTCATCCATCTGTTTGCCAGCCCCGCCCAGCGCGACCGCTGGTTTAATGACGTTTGCGACCATAATCACCTGTTCAGCGTCTGGAACACGCAGGCGGGCGACGGTATCAATATCCACGAAACCGACACGTTTGGCGGGCCGGTGTTTCGGCTGAGCGGCTGCAAAACATTCTGCTCCGGCGCGGGCTGGGTGCAGCGTCCACTCATTACGGGCGCGTTGCACGCCACCGACCGGCAGGGCTGGCAAATGGCCATTGTCCCCACCGAACGGGTGTCGCCCATTGCGGAGGATGGCCGGTTCTGGCAACCGCTTGGTATGCGGGCGTCGGCCAGTTTCAAGCTCGATTTTACGGGCGTTGAACTGACCGAGGCTGATTTGCTGGGTCAGCCCGACCGGTATTTTCAGCAACCGTATTTCAGTGGAGGAGCCATTCGGTTTGCCGCCGTGCAACTCGGCGGGGCCGAAGCCATCGTACACGAAACGCGCCGGTTTTTGCGCAGCATGAACCGCACTGACGACGTACTGCAACAGACCCGCTTAGCCGAAATGGCGTACCTGCTCGAATCCGGCAATCAGTGGCTGCGGATGGCTGGCGAGCATACCGACCGATGGCTGGCTGATGGCACCGAACCGCAAACGATTGTGCATTACGCCAACATGACCCGCACGGCCATCGAAGAAATCTGTCTGCGGATTATGCCCCTGGCCGAACGTTGTGTAGGCGCACGCGGGCTGCTGCGCCCCGAACCCTTCGAGCGAATCCACCGGGATTTGACCCTCTACCTTCGGCAACCCGCCCCCGATGCCACGCTGGTGGATATTGGCCGGTATGTTCTCAACCATCCCAATCCGTTCGATGAATCCGGTTACTGATTCCGTTCAGGCGTTGGAAAGCCGCGCCCGGTCACTGGACATAGATCAGATTGGCCCTGCGCTGGTCATAGCCCCACATCCAGACGATGAATCGCTGGGGTGTGGCGGTACGATTATACAGTTGCGGCAACTCGGCTACCCAGTGCATGTTCTGTTCGTGAGCGATGGCACCATGTC
>JBBRUB010000320.1:0-5114 GCA_038248175.1 Cytophagales bacterium
CACCCCGCTGCACGCGGACGCCTTTTCGTAAATTTTTATTAACGTGACTCGCTAATTTTCAGTAACCAAAACCGGGCTCACCAATTTCCCTTTGGCGAACCCCCTTTTTTGTTACAAAAATCTTCGCTCTTCACTTAATTCATAATTTCCTCAATCTCTTCCGCTTCCAGCGGGATGCGGGCCATCAGGTCTGTGTTGCCGCTATCGGTAATCAGCACGTTGTTTTCGAGCCGGATGCCGAGTCCTTCCTGCGGAATGTAAATACCCGGCTCGACGGTGAAAACCATGCCCGGCTCCATGCGCCGGTATTTGTTGCCCACATCGTGTACGTCGAGACCCAAAAAGTGCGAGGTGCCGTGCATGAAATACTTCTTGAATAACGGCGCGTCGGGGTTTTGATGGGCAACGTCGTGCCGGTCCAGCAAGCCCAGCCCAATCAGTTCAGACTCCATAATTTTGGTTACTTCGCGGTGGTGTTCATTCCAGAGGTTACCGGGCCGAAGCATCTGCGTGGCTTCTTTCATCACGCGCAGCACCGCATCATAGACCGCCCGCTGCCGGGCCGTAAACCGCCCGTTTACCGGCACACTGCGGGTCATATCGGCGTTGTAGTTGGCGTATTCAGCACCGAGGTCAAGCAGGATCACGTCGCCGTCGTAGCAGAGGGCACTGTTGTCGATGTAATGCAGGACACACGCGTTCGGGCCCGATGCAATGATGGGCGAGTAAGCCGGTCCGCGCGAGCGGTGGCGCAGGAACTCGTGCATCATCTCGGCTTCAATTTCATATTCCCACACGCCGGGTTTGATGAAGCCCAGCAACCGACGCAACATTTTTTCGGTGATGTCAACGGCAGTCTGAATCTGGTCTATTTCCTGTGGCTGTTTGATAGCCCGCAGCTGGTGCATGAGCGGGGCAAGCCGTTCCAGCGTATGCAGCGGGTACTGCTGCCGAAACTGCTCGATAAAGCGGACGTCGCGAGTTTGCACCTCCACGCTGGCGCGGGTATGTTCGTTGGTGTTCAGATAAACGCGCTCAGCTTCAAAGATCATCTGCCCAAACACCTGGTCGAACTGGGTTGTCCAGTAAATCTGATGCTGTGGAATACCGGTTGTGGCTTCGGCTTCGGCTTTGGTAAGTTTATGCCCTTCCCAGACCTCAATCAGTTCGGAGGTTTCGCGCAGGAACAGGGCCTGACGGTATTTGGGGTCAGGATGGTCGGGAAACAGCACCAGCCGCGTTTCTTCCTGATCTACGCCGGAGAGGTAAAACAAATCATTGTTTTGCCGAAACGTCATGGTTCCATCGGCATTAGTAGGCAGGACGTCGTTAGCGTTGAGTACAACCAGCGATTGAGGTTTGAGTAAGGCGGTGAGCCGTTGCCGGTTGTTGACAAACAGGGCCGGGTCAGTGGGTAAATAGCGCATGGATTAGCAAGAACGTATGAAAAACAAATGTAGCGTTACTTCAGCTCAACCTTCTGCTTGGCCATGATTGTGGGAGGTTAAATTATCAGCCGCACGCCACCGAGTTCTTCGATGCGGTACGGAAACTTCTGGCTCGGCGAGCCGGTAAACGTAAAGTTGGTGGGGATATTCCACTGTTCTGACAGGTTTTTGATGAGTTCGGGGCCAAAATGCCCCTGAATCCGCTCGTACTGCACGTCAATATCAGAATAGGCACGGTCAGGGGTTTCGATGTCGCGACTCAGGTTTTCGGAGGCTTTGAATGCTTCATTCTCGATGGTCACAATCAGTAACCGGTTGGTTTCTTCATTATTCTGAATGTAAATCATAATCCGGTTGAGGGAAGCAATATCGTCGCCTTTCGAGAAAAAGACAAACTCCTGATCGTTGATCTCCTTGATGGTTTTGTTCATCCATTTCGCAAATCCGTCAATGATGTGGGTAATGGGCCGAAACAGATACAGAATTGTGGACAGCAGCCCGCGCAGAATCAGCGTCCGGTCCATCATTATCAGCGTATAGCCCCCCGCCAAATCCCGTAACTCGCCCCCGGTAGTGAGTAGAATGGCGACGGCCCAGTATGACTAACGTTACTTAGATGAGTCTTGCGGGCGACTAAGAAATTTATTAGAACCGGCAGAACAGTTACGCTATTGGGTGGGTACAGCTTACTCTCTACGAAGTGACTGGACTTTTTTTGCTACGTTAAATAATTTAGATCTCTCCGGTGGCGTTATTACTATAAATCTAACCTACGTTTGTGGCAGATTAGCGGGAAAGAAAGTATGTTACCTTTTGAACCGAAAAGAAATTTGCTTGTTTTGAGCATAACAATCCTTTACAAAGGGAAGGTTGAACATCAGGATGTACTGGCCACCCGGCCATAAATCCTGAAATGGTGTGGATAGAAGCGGAAAGCCGCTCCGATTTTCGGAGCGGCATTTTTGTTTTTAGTTTATCTTGCATTCACTTGAATTCGTGTACCAGCCAGGTATTCTGCTCATTTCCCAGTTAACAAAATAGCAACGAACGTTGCCGATATGAAGATTCTATTAGTCGAAGACGAGCCGAAGCTGGCATCCTTCGCAAAGAAAGGACTTGAAGAGCAGTCGTGCGAGGTCGATGTGGCCTACGATGGGCAGACAGGCCGTACAATGGCCCTCAGCAACAGCTACGATGTGATCGTGATGGACGTGAATTTGCCCAAAATGAACGGCTACGAGGTAGTAAAAATCCTCCGGCAGGAGCAGATTCGTACGCCCGTACTGATGCTGACAGCCATGGGAACTGTGGATGATAAGCTGACAGGCTTTGAATCAGGAGCCGACGACTACCTCGTAAAACCCTTCGAGTTTCGGGAATTGATGGCGCGGTTGCGAGTACTTGCCAGGCGAGGGCAGGAAACAGGTACGCAGGCTAACGTAATCAGAGTAGCCGATCTGGAACTGGACCTCAACGAGAAAGTGGCCCGCCGGGGTACCAAACGAATTGACCTGACTGCCAAAGAGTTTGGTCTGCTCGAATTTCTCATGCGCAACCATGGCCGGGTAGTCTCACGCATCGACATTGCCGAGAAGGTCTGGGATATTCACTTCGACACCGGCACCAACGTCATTGACGTTTATGTGAATTTTCTGCGTAAAAAAATTGACAAAGACTTTCCGCAGAAACTCATCCATACGGTTATTGGCATGGGCTACATTCTGAAAGAAGAATGAACATCCACGCCCGGCTCACGCTGCTCTTCGTTGTACTGGTGGCGCTGATTATGCTGCTGTTTACGAGTTCGGTCTATTTTTTCTACGAGCAGTTCAGACAGCAGGAGTTCAGGCAGCGGCTCGAAGAAAAAGCGTTTACTACCGTTCGGCTGCGCGAAGATCCGGGCGAGGTGCCGCCCAACAATCTGCCCGTTATGACCAGCGGGCGGGTAACAATTTACGACAGTCAGGGCCGCGTTTTGTACGATCGCGGAAACCGGCTTTCGCGCATTCCGATAACGTCTGATCTTATCCGGCGCATTACTCCTCAGCAGCCGTACTATCTGCGTCTTGACGATATTGAAGCGGTGGGAGTCCGG
Source organism: Cytophagales bacterium (assembly GCA_038248175.1). Lineage (GTDB taxonomy): Bacteria > Bacteroidota > Bacteroidia > Cytophagales > Spirosomataceae > Spirosoma. The sequence goes on from JBBRUB010000320.1 coordinate 3,544, forward strand.
TACCAGAATGAACGGGGTAAGTCATACGTCGTCATAGCCTCGGCCAATGATCGCTACGGGCTGAGTAAGCTGGACCGGCTGCGCGAACTACTGGTCTATGGGTGGCTTTTGAGCCTGAGTATTGCCGGCCTGGCCGGGCACCTGTTTGCTACCGATGCCCTGCGCCCGGTGGCCGAACTGATTGGACAGGTTAATACCATATCAGCCATTAACATACGCAAGCGGTTGCGCGTAGGTCGGCAACGCGACGAACTGGCCAACCTGGCCCGCACGTTCAACGACCTGCTCAGCCGACTTGAAGAAGCTTTTGTATCGCAGAAAAACTTTGTTTCACACGCATCGCACGAATTACGAACCCCCCTGACCGTGATGATGGGGCAGATTGAAGTGACAAGGCTCAGCCACCGTACCGGCCCTGGCCCTGACTAAACGCATCATCGATATGCATCAGGGACGTCTTCAGATTGAATCTGTATTGGGGCGGGGTACTTCTGTCATGCTGTCATTACCCACGCAGCAAAGCGGAAAAATGACAGGAACGGTTGGTTGAGGCATCAACACTACCTTATACGGTACGTACCGTTACCATGCAGTCGATATCGACCTGGCCGCTGCCATTGGCACTATTTTTCATGTACTTCAATGCGTCACGCAGGCCACTTTCGATCTCACGGATACGCTTTTCCAGAAACTTGATATCTTCCTCGGCATTATCCTTCCAGGAAAGCCGACGCATGTGGTGCTGGATCTTAGCCTGTGCCAGTTCGCGCAGTAACAGTTCGGCTTCACTTACACTAAAGCGGCCTTTTATCAGGTGAAAATCATGCTGGGCGTCCATATTTTTTGAGTGAAGAATGCAGAGTGAAGAACGAAGAACGGTCAACGTGAGTGATGAGAGCGTCAGCCTATTCTTCGTTCTTCACTCTACACTAATATTAGGCTCCCTGTCCGGCAGAGAAGACGGCTTCTCCATTGAATGTGCACAGGTTTTCGGTCTTGATAATGTCGAAACCTGCCGTAGTAATGGCCTGCTGCAAATCCAGAATATCCTGATACAACGAGACTTCCAGTTCATCTGATTTGAAACGGCACCGCCAGTGATCGGTACAGAACGTTTCAGAGAACCCGTCGGGCCATACTTTTACGCCCCGGTTGGTAATCATGGTCAGATGCATCTTACCGGCCTTGTACGGTAATAGGGCATTGCCCAGTTTATTGGGGTCACGATCCGTGCAGCGCAGGAAAATATCGACGCCTACCGTTTCTATATTGACTGGCTCCTGGGCTTTTGGCGTTACGTTGAAGCTCACATTGCTGGCCTTCTCGTAGCTAACGGGCGTGAGTTTTTCGGGCTTCTGTCCCATCCGCTCAATCACGGCCCGGGCAAACTCGCGGGTGCCTACTTTCTGGGTGCTGACGCCCTCATCGAAAATATCATACGTATGAATACCGTCTTCGAGGGGTTGGAGCCAGGGGGTGTGTACCCGCTCGGCCACGTCGTTCGGCCCGCTGTGTGCCAGCGGCAGGTGTGATCCCGGCGGCAGACCCGCCGGGGGGGGGGGGGGGGGGCC
>JBBRUB010000321.1:0-5105 GCA_038248175.1 Cytophagales bacterium
AAAGACGAAGACGTTGGCGAGGTAATACAACAGTTTGTGGGGTACTTGTCCCGGCGAATTTCCACCAAGGTCACTACCACCGTAACGAACGAGCTACCCGCCGGACAAACGGCCAAACTAAACCGGCTGCTATTTGAGTGGGTGATCGAGAATATCTGCAAAAATGCCGTCGATGCCATGAAAGGTACGGGTCAACTGCGGCTGCTGATGCATGTTTTGCCCAACCGAAACATTGCCATTGACATCACGGATACGGGTAAGGGCATGTCGCGAAAGAATATGCAGAAAGTATTTAACCCCGGTTTCAGCACCAAAAAGCGTGGCTGGGGTCTGGGCCTGACGCTGGCCAAACGCATCGTAGAGGAATACCACGACGGAAAACTCTTAGTGAAAAGTTCGGAAGTCGGCAAGGGTACCACGTTCCGCATCGTGTTGAGCAAATGACCTGATTAGCCCAGCATAGTGTGGGAGGCACGGGCAACCGTTCTACTGGTGCCATTAGCAAAACTCAGTTTGCTCTGTAGTTCTTCAGCTCCTCTATGTTAAACAATACCTACCGCAGGAATGGCAGGTTCAGCGTATCGGTTTCGATCACATTGCTTTCGTTCAGGGCGCGGTCTCGAACCTGGATGCGGAATTTTGTTGGGAAGAGCCGGGTGCTGTTGCCATACTGAAACAACTGACTGAACTCTAACTCGCCCTCAATGGCTCCACTTGGCTTGCCTTTGGTCAGGTTGGGAAAGTACAGCGTTTCATTCACTTTAACCTTCAGTTCTTCGTATTTTCCGTTAACGAGCCGTAGGGTCGTGATTTTATAATTGCCCCAGCCACCGTTGCCAACATATCGCAGACAATCGGCTTTGGCCAATGGGAAATTGTCACCGAGATTACCATCGCCGTCCTTGAATCGGATAGTGATTACAACCGAATCGCGTCTGCCACCACCCACGCCCCCTTTAGACTCGAGGGGGTAGGGTTCCACCTCAGGCGCGAAGATTTCGGGCGTATTGGAGTAGTTAGGTTCGTTGAAACAGCCCGTGAGCGTCAGGGCGATACCCAATACAAAAAGATATGGTTGAATTTGTTGGCGTTGCATCCTGTTTTAAGCAAAAGCAGAGCCGCCACCGGGTGCGTCTCCACGTAGTTCAGATTAATGTTCCTCTCTCAATTACCAGCCTCCGTGGCCGAACAGCGGCAAACGCTTCGCCAACAAATTATAGACGTCACGCCCGAATCGTTCGGGCCGCTTGCCCTGCGCGTTTTTCAGTATCAGGCCGCGCATAACCCCGTTTACCGGCAGTACCTGCATTACCTCAACAGGCAGCCCGACCTCGTTACCGGCCTGCACCACGTGCTATTTATGCCCATCGGTTTCTTCAAAAACCACGTTGTGCTGACGGGTGTTTCGGGCGAAGCGGCAACCAATCCGGCATTGCTGACATTCAGCAGCAGCGGCACCACGGGTCAGACTACCAGCCGACACTACGTACCAGACCCGGACCTGTACGATGCCATCAGCACCCGCATTTTTGAAGCTACTTATGGCCCACTCCAAAACCTGCCGATTCTGGCCCTGCTGCCGTCCTATCTTGAACGAAATAACTCGTCGTTAGTGTACATGGTTCAGCGATTTATGGCCCGGAGCGGCTCTGCCCACAGTGGCTTTTTCCTGAACGACCATGATGCCCTTACCGATCGCCTGCGCCAGCTCATTACCGACCAGCCAGACCGTAAAATTCTGTTGATCGGCGTTACGTTCGGCCTGCTCAACTGGGCTGAGTCGGGCCATGATCTGACGTTTCTGGGTCATAATCCCAACCTGATTGTGATGGAAACGGGGGGCATGAAAGGCCGCCGAAAAGAATTGCTTCGCGAAGAAGTACACGCCATACTGACCAGCAAACTCGGCATACCGACCATTCATTCGGAATATGGCATGACCGAACTGCTCTCACAGGCATACTCGACGGGGGAGGGTGTGTTTCGCCCCAGCCCAACCCTGCGCGTTTTCCTGCGCGACATCAATGACCCGTTCCTGATCTACTCCGACAAAGAAACCGGACGCAGTGCGAGCGAGCGTCGCACCGGCGAGCGTCGCTCCGGCGAGCGTCGCACCGGCGAGCGTCGCACCGGCGAGCGTCGCACCGGAGGCATGAACGTGGTGGATTTGGCCAATTTGGATTCCTGCGCCTTTATTGAAACTCAGGACCTTGGTCAGTACGTTGGTACCAACGGCGACTTCCGCGTTATCGGTCGCTTCGACAATTCCGACGTGCGGGGGTGTAATCTGCTGGTATTGAGTTAGCTACCAGTCCGAATTGTCGGTTATTATAATCTCGTTTTTTTGGGAGTGATGAGTCGTTTTCATGGGGATCAGCCTGTAGTTCAACTTAAAACGTTTCGCCAGCCCTCTGATCTCATCTGTATCATCGTAGGTCAGCATAAAACTCCCCCTCAGCTTCGATACCAACTCAAAAAGTCTCTCGTGGTCAATATCATAATACGTGTATAGACGTTTACCAGCTACTGTGTAAGGCGGGTCTATAAAAAAGCAACATTGCGTACTATTTTGATATTCCTGTAAAATTTCGAAAGCGTCATAAGTCCTGAAACTCATTCTGCTTTTTATTTCCTGAATAGCCGTAATACGATCATAAAGCGTTTTGGCGTACCATCTTGACGCTATTCCTTTCCCATTTTCACCTTTTTTAAGAAAGCCCGAACCTTTTGCAATGATTCCACCGTGACAGATTCGGTTTTTGAGAATAGTAGAAAACGCAACATCCCTCGTAGATTTATTTGATTTCTCAATAGCAGTTTTCGCATTCTCAGCGTTCAGGTCGAATTGGAAAATCGTGTCTGCTAACCATTGATTGTCATCGCTCAGTATCGTTTCCCAAACGGCAGCTATTTCGGGGTCCAATTCTGTCATAAGTACATGGTCTGCCAATCCCTCGAAAGCGGCTGTCAGGCTAACAATACCGCCACCCGCAAATGGCTCTATAAGCAGAGAAATAGGCTTTTTCTTCTGTTTCAGCCATTTTCTAACTGTAGGAATCAGCCATGTTTTGCCCCCCGGATAGCGAAACGGACTACGCTGCGGCACAGACGCCACGTTGACCACCTTTGGGTTATGATCAACATCAGCTATAATTTCCTGATCGAATAATTCAAATTGCATCATCATCGTCGTCGTCAAGTGGATCGTCAATAATTCTGTTGTTCTTTCCACTCATTTTAGTATCGACAGACTTTTGAAGCGATTGAACAAATTTCTCAACGTCACCCGCTTGTGGATCAGTGAATAATCGTAATGTTCCGTCAAATCGGGTATATACAATTCTGTTTTGAGTTAAGTTGTACTGTTTTCCATCGGCGGTGGGCATCAAATCATATAGCAACCAGGCTAAGTCAGCTTCCGATTGGTCAACTTCATCCAGTAAAGGGAGGGTTTGAAAAAAAGCAGTTTGTACAGCTACTGCCTGCTTTTTATTCCATTTGTTGAATATCCCGCCCTTCAGGAGCATTTGGGGAATCAGTCGCTTGTTTGAAGAAGACATGTAGTCAGGCCGTGGATATTTACTTGTGTTTGCCCATTCAAAAGCTGAGCCCTGATCTTCCATATATGTCCTGAACGCCCCCCGAATTGTTCCTGAAATATACACTGCCTGAACCTCTAGTGAAGCGAAATTCAGAATTCTACCCCGGTCGTCGTGTTCGACTAAGACATAGTCAATATTTCCTGCTTTTCGGCCTTTGTTGTCATTCAGCCTGATTTCTGGCAGAGCCATGTACAAGGCATTTTCGCCAAAGAAGAATTGGGCGGCATCGGCAATCATTGTCCAATTCTGACGGAAACGTACCGGACAGGTTATGACAGGGGTGCCTTTGTGGTAGATACTGCAAACACCTAATGGGTCGACCTTATCAACTTTCGTACAATTAGGCGTCAGATTATGGTAGGGGCAAAACCGGTTCTTACGTTGTTGAACTACTTCCGGCGTTTGATTATCGACTGGAAATCCGAAGACTTCGGCAAGTGGGTTGCGAGGGTTGGGTATGATCATTTATTATTGAAGGAGGGTTGCGTAAGCTAACAGGAGGCCGGAACAAGTATGTAGCAATAACCAGCCTTATCGGACACTGGATTGTAATTATTGTCTGAATCTACTCTATAATTCGTTGTAAATTCCGACTTGAGAATACGCTCGAAATGGTGTAGCTGCCCGTTAATATACACGGGCGCGACGGAGCGAGTGCCTTCGTTTACCAATTCAATAGCGAGCGAACCGCCGGTTTCATTACTCAGCAGTGTGGTTAGGTGAGGCATTGTCCAGTGTTAGTTGTTCTACAATATTAGCCATTCATCCCCGCAAATCCGCAGCATCTGCTTCATCGGCGTTCCCCTGACATTCGATTGCCCTATCTTTGTGAACAACCGTTTCAGTACACCAATGACCGTCGATACGCCCTACTCAACCGAGATTGCTATACAGTACGAAGCCGTAATTGGACTCGAAGTGCATTGCCAGTTGCTGACTCAGAGCAAGATTTTTGCCGCCGATGCCAACTTGTTTGGAGCCGAACCCAATACCAATATCAGCGTCATTACGCTGGCCCACCCCGGTACACTGCCCAAACTGAACCGGCGAGCGGTGGAGTTTGCGGTCCGGATGGGGCTGGCCTGTGGTAGCGACATTACCCGGCACAACGTCTTTGCCCGTAAGAATTATTTCTACCCCGACCTGCCCAAAGGCTACCAGCTTTCGCAGGACAAAGGCCCCATCTGCGTAGGGGGCGGCATTTTCATCATTGCCAAAGATGAATCGGGGAAAGAATACCAGACAATCATCCAACTGCATCACATTCACCTCGAAGAAGACGCGGGGAAGAGTATTCACGACGCTGACCCCAACGCCACCTGTCTGGATTATAACCGCGCCGGAACACCCCTGATCGAGATGGTGACGGACCCCGCCATCCGCTCTGCCGACGAAGCGGGGCAGTTTCTGACCGAAGTCCGCCGATTGGTGCGTTACTTAGATATTTGCGACGGGAACATGGAGGAGGGTTCGCTCCGCTGCGACGTGAACGTTTCCATTCGG
>JBBRUB010000322.1:0-5104 GCA_038248175.1 Cytophagales bacterium
GGAAAAAATGACCGGTACGCTGGCGGGTATCCCAAAGCCAATTTTGTACAGCGACTTTCGGAAGGTGCTCGAAAACAAGGACATAGACGCGGTTATCATCGGAACGCCCGACCATTGGCACTGTCTGCCCACGGTGATGGCCTGTTCGTTCAGCCTTGCCCGCGACACGCGCAGGTACTCCCGCACCCAGAGAATCGAGATGTCGTTGAGCGATGCCTGGCTGTTGGGCCGATCATCGAACGGCACCGAGTTGGTCATGGCAATCAGTTCTTGTTGTTGCTCAGGATTGGCCCGTACCGAGTTGGCGTATTGCCGCACGTAATAGTGATAGGTCTTGTGTTTCCCCGTTATATAATCCGGTACTTCGTGGGGACGGTTGGCACTGCCCAGCACCCACAGAATCAGAATTTGCTGCCCGTCAATCTCCTCAATGAACATACGGGGATGGAAGGGCGGCTTAATCTGCTTGTTAAAGCCAATCATTTCTTTCTGAATCGTGGCAATCTGCCCGGTGGTCAGGCCCTTCACCGGGCGTTTGGCGCGCCCCTGCTCTTCGGCCACGCCAATGACGATGTAGCCGCCCCCACCGTTGTCGAAGTCATTGGCAAAGGCGCAGATGATCTTATAAATAGCATCCGGGTTCCAGCCTTCTTTAAACTCGATCCGGTTCGATTCAACGGTTCTGGCTCCCAGCAGGTCGTTGATGTTAATGGGTAGTAGCACAGTTTAAATATAGTGGGTTCTTGAAGGATTTATACGGAAGCTACCCTAATTCGAGTAAAACTCTTCGCTTAAGATTCTCGAAATTATGAAACCCAAAAGAACGACGGATGACCCCTCTGATAGCATTATTGAGACCTTCAGCTAAACCATTTGAAAGGCGATCTTGAAAAAAATTCAGAACTTTATCCTTCCAATTGATTAGTATTTTAAGAAATACTTGCATCGGTTTATTATCAATTTTAGTGGCGTTTTCTTGCCATAAATTAATAGCTATTCTTGCTTCGTTAATTGTCTGATCGGTATCAAAAATTTGTTTCAGGTCTTTTCTCAGTTGATACACTTATGATGTGGCTTTCATATACACAGGGCAATAACCAGAACTTGAAATGGACTCACAATAAATATGAGCTTCTTTATCAGAAATCGAATAATCAGTAACCCGTACACTGGGAAGATTCAAAAGCAGGTCTAGTTCTATCTCCATGATGCAAAAACAACATTTCCGTATAAACCATTGAAGAACCACTTACTTTTGGAGAGGTCATTGTTTGGGAGTGTCTCTACCACAAGTCTCCTCAAACATTTGTTTTATCACCGTGCAACAACGCCAACAAACGTATCCCATTGGTATTCAGACCTTCAGCAAGCTGCGGGCCGAGCAATACGTCTATGTTGACAAAACCGAACTGATCCATAAACTCGTTACCGAGGGTAATTACTACTTTTTGTCGCGGCCCCGCCGGTTCGGAAAATCGCTGTTGGTGTCAACGCTGAAATCGCTGTTTCTGGGCGAGAAACAGCACTTTGCCGGGTTATGGATTGCCAACCGCCGGGACTGGGGCCAGACCCGCCCCGTGATTCACCTCCAATTCAGTTCACTCAATTACCAGCAGTTGGGCCTCGAAGCCGCGCTGATTAAAGAACTCCGCGCCATTGCCGTTACCTTCGGCGTAGTGTTAGAGGAGACAACGGCCAAAGACCTGTTTCGCGAACTGATTACGGGCGTGGCCGGGCAAAGTAACCCCAACTATCCGGGTGTGGCGATCCTGATTGACGAGTATGATAAACCCATTATTGACTACCTCGAAGATACCGAACAGGCCGAAGTGAACCGGGTGCTGTTGAAAAACTTTTATTCGGTCATTAAAGATGCCGACCCCTACATCGGGTTCTTTTTTCTAACGGGCGTGTCGCGCTTTCCTAAAGTAAGTATCTTCTCCGACCTCAACAACCTCGATGACATTTCGATGCGGGCCGATTTCAGCACCCTCACCGGCATCACCCACCAGGAACTGACCCAGTATTTTGCCGTCGAAATCGAGACCATCAGCCAAACCAAAGCCGTTACGCCGGATGACCTGATCGAGAAAATTCGGTTTTGGTACAACGGCTACAGTTGGAACAACGGCCTGAACCGGGTCTATAATCCGTTCTCGTTGCTGCGATTCTTTGCCGGTGGGGGCGATTTCAGAAACTTCTGGTTCGAGACCGGCACCCCCACGTTTTTGGTGAATCAACTCAAAAACCAGCACCTCTTTGCGCCCTCGCCGGTGAAAGCCGACGACACCATGCTCTCCTCGTTCGATAGCGCGAACCTCAACCCCATCACGCTGCTGTTCCAGACGGGCTACCTCACCATTGCCGATTATCAGGAATCGCGGCTCCTCTATACCCTCACTTACCCGAACGAAGAAGTACGGGTGTCGCTCACCCAAAGTCTGCTCAACGCCTACCGCGCCGATCAGCAGGGGCAATCGTTGCCGTTGGTGGTGCAGTTAGAAGATGCCCTGACGACCAACGACATCGCCAGTGTGGTTGCCGTCATGAACGCCCTCTTTGCCGCGCTGCCCTATGACCTCTGGCAATACCAGAACGAGAAGTTTTACCACGCCATTCTGCACCTGTCGTTTACACTGTTGGGGACATTTATACAGAGCGAGATACATACAGCGCGGGGCCGCTGCGACGCACTCGTACAAACCGCGCAGTTTGTGTATGCCTTTGAGTTTAAGTTAGACAAAACCGCCGACGAAGCCCTGGCCCAGATTTATGACCGGGGCTACTTAGATGCCTACGGGCCAGGCGGCAAAACACGGGTGGCGGTTGGTATAAACTTCTCCTCACGCCAAAAAGCCGTTGAGGGCTACCGGGTCGAGGTGTTGAGCTGACACAAGATTAAGCATACCTCAAAAAATCACCGACACGGGCCGCGACCCGCTTCACGGGTATGGTAAAAAAAAGCCCGAAAAGCCTCAGCCCCAGCCCCTCCCCGTTAGGGCTGGGGCTGGGGCTTTTCGGGCTGAACTCACTGCGGCTTAGCTCAACAGTAGGATAAATGCCCGCTTACTGAAGCTGGGAGATGACCCGGAAGCCGATGTTGAAGAACCAGTCCTATGGGATGCTGCCGCTCCGATTCGCGGCCCGACAGTACCCCGCTTCGCTGTCCCAGCCACAGCCCCGCGACACTCGATACGCGCCAGAACTTGGCCCGACGGGGTTGCTGCTACTGCTACTGGCGTAGTTGTCGCCGTACCAATCGGCGCACCACTCCGCCACATTACCAGTCATATCATGCAAACCCAACCCGTTTGCCTTGAAACGCCCAACAGGTATCGTCTCGCCCCGGTCTTCACCCACAACAGAATAAGACTTTTTGTAATTTGTAATTGTTTAAGTACAGATTTTGCTTGTCATCCAATATGGTCGAGACAAACGACATAGCCCAACTCAAAGCCATCATTTTGGCTCAACAAGAGGAGATCACCAGCCTTCGGGCTGTAATCACCGACTTGCAGGCCCGGCTATCGCTCAACTCGACCAACTCCCACAAGCCATCCTCGACCGATGGCTATGCCAAAAAGCATAGCCCCAAGCCCGCTTTACCCAAGCAAGAGGGCCGACCAAAGGGAAGACAACCAGTACACCCGGGCAAAACCGTAGAAATGGTCGCTACGCCCGACCTCATTGCCCCTTGTACGCCACCGGATTGCCCCACTTATGGTACACCACCACCGACCACCAGCCAACTCATTGCCCGACGACAGGTTTTTGACTTGCCCCTTCCCCGGTTAGCCGTGACCGAGTACCAACTCACGGGCTATACCTGTCGGTGTGGCTGTCAGGTCAAGGCTACCTTTCCCGACTCAGTCACGGCTCGGGTTCAGTATAGGCCGCGTATCCAGGCCCTGACCACCCTACTCAACACCGACTACCGAGTGCCTTTTGGTGAAATCAGCCAGTTGATGGCTGATTTGTATGGCCATGGTCTCAATGAAGCCACTGCAATCCAAGCCAACAGCACACTTTTTGAGCAACTTGTGCCCATCGAAGCCCAAATCGGCCAGTGTCTGCAGGCCAGCCCCGTTTTGCACGCCGACGAAACGGGGCTTCGGGTAGAGGGCAAACTCCACTGGCTGCATGTGGTCTGTAGCCATCTTTACGCCTATTTGTTTGTTCACCCCAAACGGGGTAAAGAAGCCCTCGACTCCGATCAGAGTTTATTGACTGCGTATCCTAACTGGCTCATCCATGACTGTTGGGGAGCCTATTTTGGCTTAACCAAAGCCCGTCATGGCCTGTGTGGGGCGCACATCGTGCGCGAACGGCAAGCCCTTGTTGAGCAAGGCAGTCTGTGGGCATCGGCCATGCAATTATTTTTGCTTTCGGTGTACCAAGCCAGCAAAACCAACCCTATCCCCGCCAGCGAAGCGTCCCCCTGGCAAGCCCGCTATGAATCGATCTGTCAACAGGGCCTGAGCCAGGAACCGCTCCCCCAAGCCCGCCCTCGTGGACGACCCAAGCAGAGCAAGGCGGGGCGGCCCGTGCCGCCGGAACCTACTTAATCGGCTCATTGCCCATCAAGATGGGGTGCTGGCCTTTGGCCGGGCCACGCTTGGCTTTGAGGTGGGTATACCTTTTTCTAACAACCAGGCTGAGCGGGACCTGCGCCCGGCCAAAGTCAAACAAAAAGTGAGCAACTGCTTTCGAACCAAAGTAGGGGCGGACCACTATGCCCGCATCAGTGGCTTTGTGGCTCCGGCCACCCGGCTCTACTATGCGAAAGAACAAGCAGGATGTGCTGGCACAACTCACCAATGTCCTAAGTGGTAGCTTCACCTGGAAGCCTACCTAGACAGCTACAAAATTTGACTAAAGTATCAGGGCTTAACATGGCTAATGGAAGAAAAATATGCCTTTTGTAAAAGTAGAAAGAACTATTTTTATCCACAATAACTAATTATATTGAAAACTCAGTAAAACTTTTTAAAGCAGTGAAAATCAGTTGTTTAGAAAGTCATCATACGATTGACTAACTTACTTCTGAGGGAGGTTAGAAACTTCAAAATTGACTTTTGAACTACTTGTAGCTGGCTTCCCAAGA
>JBBRUB010000323.1:0-5101 GCA_038248175.1 Cytophagales bacterium
CCGCGAACCGTACAGAACCGCAGCGGCTGGCCCTTTCAGGATGTTGAGCGACTCGATGTTTTCCGGGTTCACGTCAGCCAAACGGTTGGAAGGCTGTGAGCCAAACAGCGTGTTTTGGGTGTTGTTGACGTCGTTGTTGAAAATAATGCCGTCAACAATGATCAGTGGCTGGTTGGAGCCGTTGAACGACGTAATACCCCGGATGTTGATGTTGGTTGAGGCTCCCGGCGCGCCACTGGCACCAGTAATGTTCACCCCCGCAGTTTTGCCCTGTAGCGCGTTCAGCAGGTTTGGCTCTGAACGCTGCGAGAGCTGGCTGCCGTCTATTTCCTGCGTGGAGTAGCCGAGCGACCGTTTGTCACGTTCGATACCTTGCGCTGTCACCACGATCTCGTCGAGACTTTGCGAGCCTGCAGTCAATACGACATTGACTGTTGACTGGTTGTTCACCGCTACTTCCTTTGTGCCGAAGCCAATAAAACTGAATGCCAACCGGCTGTTAGCCGGTACGCTTAGTCGGTACCGCCCGTCCACGTCTGTCGTGGTGCCTTTGGTTGTACCTGTTACCTGTATGTTAACGCCCGGCAGACCCGAGCCGTCGTCTGATGAAGTGACGCGGCCGCTTATGCTTACATCCTGTGCCAGTACCGGCAGGCAGAACAGAAGCGAAAGCAACCAGCTTCCAAAGAAAATTTTGCGCATTTGCGAGTAACGATTAAAATTGGAACAAAAATTACCGTTTAGTAAGTCGCAAATATAGCAGAACCATAATTTATCGTGTACGATGAATGGCAAGTTTTTTTCATTACACAAAGATTGTCACTAAGCAGACACATCAAAAATCAGACTAATCGAGTAGATTTGTTGATTATATGGTATATAACGCTTTAACCTGCCTATCTTTCTGAAAATCAAGGTATAGGAATTTATTATTTGGATTTTCCTTTAATTTGCCAATTAAATGTTTGTACACATGAAATTGAACGTTTCTATGAAGCACATTACACGAAGCCCTGGTCTGGTAGTACTGGGTTGCCTGATAGCCCAGGTTGCAGCCGGGCAGTCTATGTCAGCGCAGATCGACAAAAAAGCGGAGAGTCTCGAAAAGAAAGTGGTGGCATGGCGTCGCGACATTCATGAGCATCCCGAACTGGGCAACCGCGAGTTTCAGACCGCTGCCAAAATTGCCGCACACCTACAGTCGCTCGGTATCGAGGTTAAAACAGGTGTTGCTAAAACGGGCGTTGTGGGGCTGCTCAAAGGCGGCAAGCCCGGCCCCGTGGTGGCCCTCCGCGCCGACATGGATGGCCTGCCCGTAACGGAACGTGTCAATCTGCCCTTTAAATCGCAGGTGCAGACTGAATACAACGGCCAGAAAACCGGCGTCATGCACGCCTGCGGACACGATACGCACGTGGCCATGCTGATGGGGGCGGCTGAAGTACTGGCGTCCATGAAAGCCGACCTGCCCGGCACCGTGAAGTTTATCTTCCAGCCCGCCGAAGAAGGTGCCCCCGCCGGTGAAGAAGGTGGTGCGCAGTTAATGGTGAAAGAAGGCGTGCTGGAGAATCCCAAAGTCGATGCCATTTTTGGACTGCACATCAACTCGCAGACCGAAGTGGGCAAGATTGGCTACCGGCCCGGCGGGACAATGGCCGCCGTGGATCAGTTTGCCATCAAACTGCACGGCAAACAAACGCACGGCGCGTCGCCATGGTCGGGTGTGGACCCCATTGTAACGGCGGCACAGGTGATCATGGGCCTGCAAACGATTGTAAGCCGGAACCTGCCCCTGACCGAAAACGCGGCTGTGATAACCGTAGGAGCTATTCACGGAGGCATCCGGCAGAACATCATTCCCGAAGAAGTGAACATGATTGGCACGATACGTTCGCTCGATGCTGACATGCAGAAGACCATGCACCGCCGTATCAAAGAAGTAGCCGTCAACATTGCCGAAAGTGCCGGAGCCAAAGCCGACGTGGATATCGAGATTATGTATCCCGTTACCTACAACGATCCCAAACTAACCGCGCAGATGCTGGGTACCCTCCAGACGGTAGCAGGTAACGACAACGTCAGGCTGATACCCGCTCAGACCGGCGCCGAAGATTTCTCGTTCTACCAGCAGAAGGTGCCGGGTTTTTTTTATTTCCTCGGCGGCATGACTAAGGGTAAAAAGCAGGAAGATGCCGCCCCGCACCACACGCCCGATTTCCAGATCGACGAAAGCTGCTTCGTGTTGGGCATGAAATCGCTCTGCCACCTTACCGTAAACTACATGCAGCAATCAACCGGCGCAACGACCAGCGGTAAGTAACAACCAATGACGCGCAGCAAATACGTACCTTTGCAATCCCAACCAATTCAGGCTGGCTTATCGCGTCTCGCCTTCGGGTGGGATGAGGAAAGTCCGGGCAGCGCAGAGCATCCTACTTCCTAACGGGAAGGCAACCGGCTGGGAACGGCAGGTTGACAGACAGGGCAACAGAAAATATACCGCCAATTTTTAATGAGTGAATGAGTGAATAACCTCCGGTAGCAGTTTAAACGCGCCAGCAACCATTCGCTCATTCACCCATTCGCTCATTAAAAAAGGTAAGGGCGAACCGGTGGGGTAAGAGCCTACCGCCCAGTGGGTGACCAGTGGGGCAGGGCAACCCTTAGGGGCTGAAAGACCAAATAAGCGTCGGACGCGCGGCTGCTCGTCGCCAGCGTTCCGAAAGGAACAACACCGACGCGGGTAGGTCGAACGAGGTGTTCGGGTAACCGGCATCCCAGATAAATGATAAGCCATTTTGCCGGGCGGCTCAGGCCAACCGGCGGGAAGACAGAACCCGGCTTACAGGTCTGGATTGGAAGGGTTTTTTTAGCATCTGAAACGCGAATGGGCAACGGAGAGAATCCTGTTGCCCATTCGCGTTTCTTTCCGGCCAGTAATGCCATAACGCTGACTTTTTCCGTACCTTTGCGGCCACGTTTTACCTGGGGGCTTGATCCTCCACCAAAACCAAACAAGCACAAATGGCTGTTAAAATTCGTTTAGCGCGTCGTGGACGCAAAAAAATGGCGATGTACGACATCGTAGTGGCTGAGTCAACTTCGCCCCGCGATGGTAAGTTTGTCGAGAAAATCGGCACGTACAACCCCAACACCGACCCTTCGACGGTCGTATTGAAGTCAGACCGGGCCGTTTATTGGCTCATGGTAGGTGCCCAGCCGACTGACACCGCGCGTTCGGTATTGTCGCACGAAGGCGTCATGTATCGGAAACACCTGCAGGTTGGCGTCAACAAAGGAGCCATCTCGCAGGAGCAGGCCGATGAGAAATACACTGCCTGGAAGGAAGACAAGCAAAACCGCATTGCCGGTGTTGCTGATACCAAAACGCAAACTAAAGAGCAGTCGCGTGCTGCCCGTCTCGAGTCTGAGCGTAAGGTAAGCGAAATCCGCGCCGAGACTATTGTTAAGAAGAACCGCGTAGAAGAACCTGTTGCCGAGGTAGTTCCTGTAGAGGAGGTTGCCGCAACGGAGGTTGCCACAACGGAGGTTGCCACAACGGAGGTTGCCACTGTTGAAGTAAGCGAAGAGCGCGAGATTTCCAATGCGCTGCCCGTTGCTGAAGTTGAAGCAGCCCACGCTGCCGAAGCCATTGGCGAGATGCCGGTTGAACTGACCGCCGAAGTGGCTATGCCAACAGAAGCCGTTGCCGCCGAGGTGACGCCCGCCGTTGAAGTACCCATCGCTGACATCGTTCCCGGAATGGAGGTTCCTGCTGACGAAGTAGCCGCTGTTGAAGCTACGGTATCTGAAGAGACGCCTGTTGCAACGGAGGTTGCCACGACGGAAGAAGTTCCCGTAGCTGCTGATGAAGCTCCCGTAGCTGAAACTGCCCCGGAGGTTGACGCAACGCCCGCTCCGGCATTGGAAGAGACTCCCGCAACGGAGGTTGCCGCAACGGAGGTTGTCACAACGGAGGTTGCCACAACGGAGGTTGCCGCAACGGAAGTTGCCGCAACGGAAGTTGCTGGTGCTGAAACAACGACCGTAGAAGACGCTCCCTCCGAAGAGACCGAAAAGAAAGATACGCCCGCTGCGGAATAGATTTCTAAATGAGAAAACGGTTATTTATGAGTCTGTTCCCACGAACAGACTCATTTTTATTTTAATCAAATGACAAAAGACGATTGTTACCAGCTTGGCCATATTACCAAAACGCACGCCGTTAGCGGTGAACTGGTGCTATACTTAGACGTTGATGATGCTGCCGAATACGCCGACCTCGAGTCGGTGCTGCTGGAAGTGAAAGGGCAGTTGGTGCCGTATTTTATCGAGTCAATCGCCATCGTGAAAGCCAGTCGCGCCATTATAGCCTTCGAGGAAATCGACACCATCGAGCAGGCCGAACGGCTCATCGGCTGCGGGGCATTTTTGCCCTTGGATAACCTCGAACCCATCACCGACGAAACCCGGTTTTACTTCCACGAAATTGTGGGCTATCAGGTGGTCGATGCCAAAGCGGGCGAACTCGGAACGGTGCGGGGCGTTTACGCCATGAACGCGCAGGATTTGATTGCGATGGACTACCAGGACAAAGAAGTGCTGATTCCTATTAACAGCGATATTGTGCGTACTGTGGACCGGGTCAACCAAAAACTGAACGTGGTATTGCCCGACGGTTTGCTGGCTATCTACATGGAAGAAGACGGTAAAGAAACGCCCGAAATTGACGGAGATGCTGATGAAACCAGTACCGATGAGGATTGATATTATCACCTGTCTGCCCCGGTTGTTAGACAGTTTCTTTGCCCATTCCATCCTGCAGCGGGCGCAAACGGGGGGCTACGTGGAGGTGGTTGTGCACGACCTGCGCGACTACACAGCTGATAAACACCGGCGCGTGGACGATTACGCTTTTGGCGGGGGCGCGGGTATGGTCATGCAGATCGAACCCATTGCCCGCTGCATCCGGTCGCTGCAAACCGAACGTCAGTATGATGAAGTAATTTATATGACACCCGATGGCGAGCGGCTGAATCAGCAAATGACCAATGCGCTGTCGCTTCGGCAGAATTTGATTATTCTGTGTGGGCATTATAAA
>JBBRUB010000324.1:0-5098 GCA_038248175.1 Cytophagales bacterium
ACTTATGGGCTGCGATTATGTACACCAAGCTGTTAGGAGACTCAATCCAAGTGGCATACTCATCCCAACTCATTCCAAGATAAGTATGCAGAGGAAGTTCGGAACTCCCGTCGTGCCATTGATCTATACAATCGTCTATCTCATCAGGCAGTGCGTCGCCAGTAAGACAGTTCTGAATGAAATTAGACATCTATTTTTCGTCCTTTTACAGGCTCCTTTATAAAATTCCCTTGAGCATCCATGACGCCGATGTGTCTACCACGTTTGTTGAAAACTTCGATTTCGCCGTGTAAAGCGTCCCATGTGAACAGTCTATCATATCCGTCGCGCCATCTCTTTACGTTGTTAACGGCTCCCAGCGACTCACAAGTATCAAAAAAACTGGGTTTAGGAATTGGTTTGCCCGCCACAACTGAATCTGGATAAAATGTTCACGAGCGGACCGTATCGAAATACGGCTATCGAATTAAACGTAAACGGTTTAAGGTTTGTAAATATATCGAATCTCTCAGTTGTATTTGCCACCACATAACAGTTCGAAAACAGGGCGGGTTTCAGAGTTTGGAGCCAGCGGAGTCTTATTGAACGTATCTTTACAAAGACAGTAACCGGTTATCACTGTACAAATTATAACCATTCACATGAACAAGCAGAGCAAAGAATTCCTGTACAAATACCTCAACAACGCATCGCCGACCGGGTTTGAATCGTCGGGGCAGCAGATTTGGCTGGATTACCTTAAGCCGTATTCCGACGAATATATCGTGGATACCTACGGCACCGCCGTGGCCGTTGTAGGGCCAGGAAAAGACTATAGCGTTGTGATTGAAGCCCACTCCGACGAGATTTCGTGGTTCGTGAATTACATCGACGATAACGGCTATATCTACGTCCGGCGCAACGGCGGTTCTGATGCCCTCATTGCACCCTCCATGCGGGTTAATCTGCACACCAAAAAAGGGCCGGTGGTGGGTGTTTTCGGCTGGCCCGCCATTCACGTCCGCGACCGTGAGAAAGATACCGTACCCAAAGTAACCGACCTGACCATCGACGTAGGCGCGGCCAATAAAGAAGAGGTTGAGGAAATGGGTATTCACGTGGGTACCGTTGCTACGTTTGCCGACGGCCTGATGGAACTCAACGACCGCTTTTTTGTGGGTCGTGCCTTAGACAACCGCATGGGTGGGTTCATGATTGCCGAAGTGGCCCGGCAGCTCAAAGAAAACAAGGTAGAACTGCCATTTACGCTCTACGTAGTGAATGCGGTGCAGGAAGAAATTGGCCTGCGCGGAGCCGAAATGATTGCCCGCCGACTGAAGCCCGACCTCGCTATCTGTACCGACGTTACGCACGACACGCAGTCGCCAAAGTACGATAAGAAGGAGCAGGGCGATTTGAAATGCGGGGCTGGTCCGGTGCTGTGCTATGGCCCGGCGGTGCAGAACAACGTGCTGGATTTCATGCTCGGCGTGGCGGGTCAGCAGAGCATTGCGTTTCAGAGGCAGGCCGTCAGTCGCTCTACCGGCACCGACACCGATGCCTTTGCCTACGCCACCGAAGGCATTGCCTCGGCCCTGATTTCATTGCCGCTCAAGTACATGCACACCACCGTAGAGATGGTCCATAAAGACGACGTGCAGAACGTAATCCGGCTGATGTACGAAACGCTGCTGGCCCTGAAAGGCAACGAGGATTTTCGATATATTAAGTAACAGAATCGTCGTACCAAAATAGCTGGACATACGTTCGGCTATTTTGGTCGTAACCACTTTGGTATTTTCAGAGTTAACGTTTCAGCAATAAACCGGCACAGTATTGCGTCGTGCCTTACTCAGCCAATCAACTTAGAAACCCCAACAACTATGGCCAGCACCCGCGATTTTATTATTGGTACCCTCACCGGACTAACCATCGGTTTTCTATCTGCCCCCCAAACCGGCAAAGCGTCGCGCAAGTGGCTCAAAGACGAATACGACAAGCGTATGAACTCCAGTTCGGGTTCGTCGGGCAGCTCGGACTGGCAGGAGCAACTCAAAATGATTTTTGAGAAGGCAAAGGCCGAAGTTATGAAGTACGTTGATGAGAAAACAGGGAATGAACGGAAGCCCGCCCGGTCAAATCAGTTTGATTATCAGCGCGACCGGATGGAGCCGCGTGTGGCACCAGCTCACCCGGAGCCGCTGACCACGCCCATATCGCCCACCCAAATGGCATCGCCCGCTACGGGTACCATACCCTCAACGGGTTCGTATGGCGTGTAAACGAGATTATTTGTCCGAATATCAATCGGAAGAAAAACACAGCGATCAACTGGCTGTGTTTTTTTGTGCGCTACCCGGAAATAAGCCGGTATTTTTGACCCATGAACCTCGAACAAGCTTACTCGCCCGATGCCTTTCGGCAGCAGGGTCATGTCCTTATCGACTTGCTGGCCAGTCACCTCGAACAGGCGCAATTGGGTACCCAGCCAACCATCAACTACGCCGAACCTGATGAGCAGCTTGCGTACTGGCAAACGGATTTTGAACAGCCGGTTCAGCCCGATCCACTGCCGTTGTTTGCCGATATTATTGATCGGTCCATTCACGTGCATAATCCCCGGTTCATGGGGCATCAGATTGCGCCACCTCTGCCCCTGGCTGCGCTGACGGGCGTACTGACAAGTCTGCTCAGTCAGGGAATGGGCGTCTATGAAATGGGGATGACCGCCAACGCGCTCGAACGCATTGTGACGCAGTGGCTGGCCCGAAAACTGAACCTGGGGCCTGAAGCGGGCGGACTGCTTACGTCCGGTGGGACGCTGGCCAACCTTACGGCCCTGCTCACGGCCCGCGCCGTCATTGGCGGGACGCCGGACCGGACCGACAATACGTGGGAAAATGGCACGACAAACCGACTGGCTATCATGGTATCCAGCGAAGCGCATTACTGCGTGGACCGGGCCGCCCGGATTATGGGTCTTGGCAGCGCGGGTATTATAAAAATTCCGGTCAATGAACGCTATCAGATGCGTACCGAGCTGCTGGACGAATACATGGACCAGGCCAAAGCCGATGGCCTGACTGTTTTTGCCGTGGTGGGCTCAGCCTGCTCCACCTCCACCGGCTCGTATGATGACCTGACCGCCATCGCTGATTTCTGCGCCCAGCATAACCTGTGGTTTCATGCTGACGGTGCGCACGGGGGGGCGGCAGCCCTGTCTGATACGTACCGGTATCTGGTGCGGGGTATTGACCGGGCTGATTCGGTCATAGTCGATTTCCATAAAATGATGATGATTCCAGCCCTGACAACGGCGGTGCTTTACCGGCGCGACGCCGACTCGTACCGGACATTTCAGCAAAAAGCGCAGTACCTCTGGACCGATGCCGACGCCAAAGACTGGTTTAACTCCGGCAAACGAACCTTTGAGTGTACCAAGCTGATGATGAGCGCGAAAGTCTATACTATTCTGCGCACCTGTGGCGAGGGTATTTTTACCGAATACGTCGATACGGTATATGGCCTGGCTCGTCGGTTTGCCGAACAGATACGTAATCGGTCTGGCTTTGAACTGGCTATTGAACCGCAGAGCAACATTGTTTGCTTTCGATATGCAGTCAACGGCAGCCATACTCCGGCCCAACTCACTGAACGTAACGCCCAGATCCGACAGAACCTGTTACAGGATGGCCGGTTTTATATTGTCCAGACAACACTGAACGGCCAGCTCTGGCTGCGCGTGTCGCTGATGAATTCCTTCACAACCGACGCGCAGCTAAGCGAACTGCTGGACGACATTACTGCCTGTAAATAGGTGAGGGCTGGTTGAATAGTTACCCGATAACTATTCAACCAGCCCTCACTAAAATCAGCAAACTTACTTCAGGCGAAGCAGGATAGACGAGCGGGCAGGTACTGTGTACGGCTGTCCGCCTTTGATGGCATCGGTGTCGGGGCGAACCTGCCCGGCTTTCGTATCGACCAGCACTTCCCAGCTTGCCGACTTACGTTCCAGCTTAGGCAGTTTGAACTCGATGTCGGCCCAGTAGCTGTTCAGAATCCAGATGAGTTGCTCGTCGCCAATGTCGCGCCCGTCTTCGGTTTGTTCTTCCACGCGTTTGCCATCCAGAAATATGGTCAGGCAGTGGGTGCGGGTGTTGTGAATATCGTCGGCGGTCATTTCGTGGCCATCAGGACGGAGGTAAGCCAGTTGTTCAGAGCCGAAAAACTTCCGGCGGCTTAGCAGCGGTATCTCCTGCCGCAGGGCAGTTAGTTGGCTCGTAAAGTTAAATAAGGCCTGCTGTTTCTCGGTCCAGTGCCAGTCCATCCAGCTAAGGTTGCTGTCCTGATTATAGACGTTGTTGTTGCCGTTCTGGGTGCGGCCATACTCGTCGCCCATCACGACCATCGGCGTTCCCTGACTGAGCAGCAGCGTGGTCAGGAAGTTACGCTTTTGCTGTTCGCGCAGGGCGTTGATTTCTTCGTCGTCGGTGGGGCCTTCTACGCCACAGTTCCAGCTTATGTTGTCGTTGGTGCCGTCGCGGTTGTCCTCGCCGTTAGCGTCGTTGTGCTTGTCGTTATAACTGACCAGGTCGTTGAGTGTAAAACCGTCGTGCGCCGTGATGAAGTTAACGCTGTTGGCCGGCGACCGCCCGTCGCTGTACAGATCGGGACTTCCCAGAATCCGCAGCATGGTTTCATGCGCTTTACCTTCTTCCGTTTTCCAGAAGCCACGGATGCAGTCGCGGTACTTGCCGTTCCACTCCGACCACCGCACCGGGAAGTCACCCACGTGATATGAGCCAATATCCCAGGGTTCGGCAATAAGTTTAACGCGGGCCAGTATGGGATCCTGCGCAATGGTATCGAGAAATGAGGATACATTGCCATCCTCTTCATCGGTTCGGATCAGGGCCGAGGCCAAATCGAACCGGAAACCGTCCACGTGCATCTCCGTAACCCAATACCGCAAACTGTCCATAACAAGCTGGAGCGTGCGCGGATGGCTGAGGTTTACCGTGTTGCCCGTGCCGGTATAGTCCATATAGAAGTTGGGGCTGTCGCCCACCTGATGGTAATACACCCGGTTGTCGATACCCTGAAACGACAGCGTCGG
>JBBRUB010000325.1:0-5093 GCA_038248175.1 Cytophagales bacterium
ATCCCCCGGTTGTGGGCAGGTTGTTTACGCGTTACGCACCCGTTTGCCACTAAGTATTGCTACTCCGTTCGACTTGCATGTATTAGGCCTGCCGCTAGCGTTCATCCTGAGCCAGGATCAAACTCTCCATCGTAAATATGTGTGTGACCGACCGAAATCAGTCACGTTGTTTTTAGCCTTGTTTTTTTGCTAAACCTATTGATGTTAATACGTCAAAGAACTGTCTCACACCGCGTTCGGTATGATTGTGGCCAACCGTTGTTGGCCCTCCCTGTCGATTTGGGAATGCAAAGGTAGATGTAATTTTTGCTTTGCGCAATGTCTCCTCAAAACATTTTTCAAGAAATTTGGTCTCCCTGCAAGAACGGGTATCTGAAGTGCTTGGGAGTCAGGTAAGTCTCCTTAATTGTACGGGCCGAAACCCATCGAAATAAATTTAAAGCCGACCCTGCTTTGTCGTTTGTACCAGATGCACGGGCACCACCGAAGGGCTGCTGACCCACTACGGCTCCCGTTGGTTTATCGTTGATATAGAAATTACCAGCCGCA
The DNA here is from genome assembly GCA_038248175.1 of Cytophagales bacterium. Classification (GTDB taxonomy): domain Bacteria; phylum Bacteroidota; class Bacteroidia; order Cytophagales; family Spirosomataceae; genus Spirosoma. The sequence goes on from JBBRUB010000325.1 coordinate 550, forward strand.
TTTTGAAGTCTGTTCGATACGTGTTCAATCACGTATCGGTCTGTAGCGAAGATGGAACCGGTCAGTGCATACGGAGATGTACTGTCAACAAGTTCAAGAATTTCGTCAAAATCGGCGGGGTCATAGACGTAAATTGACAGAATAGGTCCGAAAATTTCCTCACACATGGTCCGGTACTTCGGGTCATCTACCAACAGAACGGTTGGTTCGATGAAGTATCCCGTCGAGCCGTCGTAGTTACCACCTGCCACGACCCTTACGTCATCGCTCTGTTTGGCTTCTTCTATGTAGGCGGTTATTTTCCTGAAGGATTTCTCGTCGATGACGGCGTTGATGAAGTTGGTAAAGTCTTCTGTTACGCCCATCTTCATCTCGCCCAGAAACTGCTTGATCTTGGTTTCTACGGCAGGCCAAATTGTTGACGGGATGTAAGCGCGGGAAGCCGCCGAACATTTTTGTCCCTGATACTCGAACGCCCCCCGTACTAATCCGGTAGCGACCTCATCGGCATTCGCCGACTCGTGGGCTACCACGAAGTCTTTACCACCGGTTTCGCCTACAATACGAGGGTATGATTTGTACCTGTGGATGTTCTCACCAATAGTCTTCCATATATACTGGAACACTGCTGTACTACCCGTGAAGTGAATACCGGCAAAGTCGGGATGATTGAAAATGACCTCCCCCGCAACGGGCCCCTCTACGTAAATCAGATTGATAACGCCGTCGGGCAATCCGGCCTCGCGCAGAACATCCATAATGACTTTTGCCGATAACACTTGGGTATAGGCGGGTTTCCAAACGACTGTGTTGCCCATCAAAGCGGCTGATGTAGGCAGGTTTCCGGCAATGGCGGTAAAGTTGAACGGGGTAAGCGCGAAGACGAACCCTTCGAGTGGACGGTATTCCAGCCGATTCCAGACGCCGGGCGATGAGTCAGGTTGCTGTCGGTAAATCTCCGTTGCGTACTGTACGTTGAACCGCAGGAAGTCGATGAATTCACAGGCTGCGTCGATTTCGGCCTGGTACGCGTTTTTAGACTGGCCAAGCATGGTGGCCGCGTTGATTTTTGCCCGGTACGGTCCGGCAAGCAAATCAGCGGCTTTCAGAAAGATATTGGCCCGGTGTTCCCACGGCAGACGGGCCCAGGCGTCTTTTGCCGATAACGCGGCATCAATAGCCTGGTTCACGTGCGACGCATCGCCTTCGTAAAAGTAGCCGAGCGTGTGCTGATGGTCGTGCGGGGGTGATACGCGGAGTTTACGCTCGGTACGCACTTCCTGACCGCCAATATACATGGGAATGTCGGTCTCTACGGCGCGGAAGTCGGCTAATGCCCGCTTTACAGCCTCACGTTCGGGCGAGCCGGGACGGTATTCTTTGACCGGCTCGTTGACCGGCGTGGGTACGTTGAAAATGCCAAATGACATAGCTGTTGATGTATGGTTTTTGTCGATGAAGTTGTTCTGCTACTTCACCCGGTTTATGGAAGACAAAACTACCGCTTGCCCGGTTCATCTGCTACCTAACCTTGATTCGGCAGGTTTTAGTCCCTGATATTTTCCATCATTGGTCTGATTTGCCGTACTTTGCGGCTCTCCTTTTGTCATTCAGTTATGCGCTTTTACAGTACCAATAGCCCGCAAATAACCGTCTCTGCCAAAGACGCACTCTTCCATAGTTTGCCCGCCGATAAGGGTTTATATATGCCAACGCCACTCCCCCAGTTGGGACAGGCGTTCTTCGAGAATATTGCCGAACAATCACTCGCTGACATTGGGTTTGCCATCAGTACCCAACTGTTTGGCGATGAAATTAGCCGCGCTGATCTGGAAGAGTTGACGCAACGGGCGTTTCCCTTCGATACGCCGGTCATTTCTCTTGACGAAGGCAACACGAGTGTTTTGGAATTGTTTCACGGTCCGTCACTGGCATTTAAAGATGTCGGGGCGCGTTACATGGCTGGGTTGATGGCCCATTACGCCAGCCATTCCGACAAAGTAGTTAACATCTTGGTAGCTACGTCGGGCGATACGGGCGGGGCCGTGGCCATGGGTTTTCATAATGTGCCGGGGGTACGGGTGTCTATTCTGTATCCGAGCGGGCGGGTAAGCGATTTGCAGGAAAAGCAGCTAACAACCCTAGGCGGCAACATTCAGGCGTTTGAAGTTGACGGCTCGTTTGACGATTGTCAGGCGATTGTAAAACAGGCGTTTCTTGATAAAGACTTAAATACGAATCTTTCGCTTTCATCGGCCAACTCGATTAATATCTTCCGACTCATCCCGCAGGGTTTTTACTATGTCCGGGCCTACGGGCAGGTTCGGCAGTATGGCAAACCGGTTGTTTTTTCGACGCCGAGCGGAAATTTCGGTAATCTAAGTGCGGGCGTTCTGGTGCAGCAAATGGGATTGCCAGTTACGCATTTTGTTGCGGCTACCAACTTAAACGACGTAGTACCGGCTTACATAAACTCTGGTATTTATGCACCGAAGCCATCGGTAGCTACTATTTCCAACGCGATGGACGTAGGTAGTCCAAGCAACTTTGCACGGCTGCTACACCTCTACGGTGACGATTACGAGCGGTTTAGGGCGAGTATGACGGGTTATTTTTTCAGTGATGAAGAGACCCAGGCCGGTATGCAGCGGATTTCCGACCAATATAATTATGTTGCTTGCCCGCACACTGCTATTGGTATCATGGGTATGCAACGCTACCTTAACAAGACAAATAATGAAGTACAGGGTGTTGCTTTAGCCACGGCACATCCGGCTAAATTCAAACCATTGGTTGAAGAAATCCTGATCCGTCCTGTCGATGTACCTGACCGTCTCGCCATTCTGGCCGACCGACCCAAGCAAAGCATTCGGATTCCAGCTAACTACGATGCCTTTCGGGAATCACTTCTTCAGCACCTTTAAAAGCAGTTATCCACACCATGTTCTGGATAAGCAGCATACTGTTGGTCAGTAGTTTATATCTTTAATTGTGGATAACATCAATAACTTATCCACAATTAATTCACTGTATCTCCCCTCAACTTACGGAATCGTTTACGGGCGTCGGCGCCGTAAATACTGCCAGGATACTGCGTCAGGACTTTCTGGTAGGCTTCCATAGCGGCTGTCTTGTCTTTGAGCCGTTCTTCGTAAATAATTCCCTGCGTGTATAGCGCGTCGTCGCCGAGAATATCATTCGGATATTTCTCGTTAATTTTCTTCAGGTCTTCCAGAGCCTCGGTGGCTTTACCTTGTTTGAGATACGTATTGGCCCGGAGCCACAGCACCTCATCGGCAATGGTATGGTCGGCGTAGGTTATCAACATTTTATTAAGACTATCCACAGCCTGGTCGGTTTTGTTCTGAAAAAGCAACAGGTCAATGGCCGCATATTCACGCATAGCAGCTTCAGTACTGTCCATGCCGGTATTGTCCACAATCAGCAGACTCAACTGCTCGGCGTCGTTGGCAATCTCGCGCGAGGTGGCCAGTTTAAGCACGTCCAGAATTTCTTTCGCCACGGTGAAATCGCCTTTGTAATACTGTAATTTGGCGTTTCTCAATTTGGCTTCATAGCCCAATAATTCTTCTTTCTGCGATTTTTCAACCTGCGAATACAGCAGCGTCGATTCCCAGGGTTCGCCTTTGAGCAGGTAGATATCACCCTTGTCAATTTTGCACTTATCCACAAAATTCCGGTCGGCTTTCCCCAGGTCAATGGCCAAATCCAGTACGGTTAGCGCGGTATCTTTGCTGTCCAGATATGTTCCATACAGGTTGGCGGTACTACGAAGGGCTTCCAGCGTTTTGCTGTTCGTGCCAATTTCCTGCAACATACGCTGGTAGTCGGCAATGAGTTTACGGATTTCGCCGGTATCGACTGGATACGTGTTCTTTACCTCCTCTTCGCGGGCATTGATGACCAACCGACGGGCAAACGGGTAGAGCTGCCCTTGTGGGTACGCCTGCGCGATGTACTCGAAGGCATCAGCAGCGGTTTTGTATTCTTTGTTGTTCATGGCCAGCATACCAAGGTCATAGACCCGGCTACCGCTCAACTTCATGCGTTTGTCAGTCGCCTTTTCCTGTATTAATGCCCGGCTAAACTTTTGCTTCTGCACAAAATACCAGATGAGTAGTTCGTTATAGGCCAATTCGTTCGGTTCCTGCTGAATTCGATTATAGAGAGCCCTTTCCACAAGTGGCTCCTCTTTTGTGTTGACAAACCCCTGCAAGGCCGCCAGTACCAATTCTTTTTTATCGGGCTGTTTGCTAGTTGTGATAATTTCTCCGATGTACTTCTCGGTCTGACCGGTCGCTCTGTACAACGCGCTCAGTTCTTCGCTGTAAGCCTCAGCGTCTTTCGCCGACTCTCGGGCCGCTTCAAGTGCGCGGACAGCCCAGCGGTTCTCTCCAGCGTTGGCAAAGGCGGTAGCAGTCTTTTCGAGCCGCTGTACCGACGACCGGCTTGATTGCAGGGCTGCACCGAATTGCAGTTTAGCCTGCATAGTGTCGCCCTGCTGCGCGGCAAGCTGTCCCATC
>JBBRUB010000326.1:0-5092 GCA_038248175.1 Cytophagales bacterium
AACCAGGATTTTTGCCGGATTCAAAAGAGTAGAAGGACCATTCGGCGTCAGCAATTCCTGCTACTCTTTTGAATCCGGCAAAAATCCTGGTTCAGACTGACTCACTCAATGCAACGTTCTGCCGACCGTTCTCCTCTTTCTGCCGAATGGTCTTGTGAATCGTTGAAATCCTGTAAAAATCCTGGTTCAAATTTCCGCTTATCCTCTCGATAAAACCACTCGTGTAAAGTAAAGTACTGTGCAAAACACACTACCTAACTTTGCCCTGTACTAAAGACGAAAAGGCCATGCAACCTCCTCTGAAAACATCCCTTCTTATGAAATCTATCTTTCTCTTTCTCAACCTGTTACTATGCCTGACAACGGCCTTTGCGCAGCCCCTGCCGCGCGGTACGGTACGCGGACAGCTGAATACCACCACCGGCAAGCCTATGGAATTTACCACCATGATGCTACTCAAAGCTGCCGACTCGACCATGACCAAAGGAGCTATCAGCGATGTTGACGGGAAATATGCCTTCGAGAACGTGGGGGCCGGGCGGTATCTGATTGTAGCGCAACAGGTGGGTTATCATAAAACGTATAGCGTACCGTTCGCGGTCGATGAAGCGCGTCCGGCCATTGAAATGCCTGTGCTGACGATGGCCGAAGAGTCGAAAAACTTAGCGGAAGTGCAGGTGATTGCCAAAAAGCCGTTCATCGAGCAGCAGGTTGACCGGACCATCGTAAACGTTGAAAATAGCATTGTGGCCAGCGGCAATACGGCTCTCGAAGTACTGGAAAAAGCCCCCGGCGTGACCATAGACCGGCAGAACGATCAGATTCAGCTTAAGGGCAAAGCGGGCGTGATTGTCTATATCGACGGCAAACAAACCTACCTCTCGCAGCAGGAGGTGTCGAATCTGCTCAAAAACACGCCTTCCGACAACATCGCCACCATCGAGATCATCACCAATCCCGGTTCCAAATACGACGCGGCTGGTAATTCGGGGATTATCAACATCCGCATGAAGAAAAACAAAAACTTCGGCACCAACGGCACGTTCATTCTCGGGGGGGGCTACGGCTGGTTTCCAACCCTGACCAGACAGCGCGATGATCTGCCCAAGTTCAACACCTCGCTCAGCCTGAACCACCGCGACAGTAAAATCAATGTCTTTGGCAATTACAGTTATGTAAACCGGCAGAGTGCCAACGCCACCGATATTAACCGGACAATTCCCTTCGATGGGCGCACCACATTTTTCGAGCAGCGGTCCTACCGGCCCAGTCAGTTTGTGGGGCATTCGTACAAGGCCGGGCTGGATTACTACGTCAGCAAGAAGAGTACGGTGGGCGTCTTGTTCAACGGCTTCGTGAATAACTGGCAATCGGACGGGCAGAACAATACGCTGATATTCAATGAGAAGCGTGAACTGACCAGCCGGGCTATCACGCAGATATTCGCAAAAAATCCACTGACTAATTACACGGGAAACCTGAATTACAAGTACGATTTTGATGGCAAAGGCCGGGAGTGGACCGCCGACGTTGACTATGTACGCTATGACAGCGATAACCTCTCTACCCTCAGCACTACCTACCGCCGTCCCGATGGTACCTCTGCCCGGCCCAACCAAGATTTACGCAACACCATGCCCTCGACCATCAATATCATGGCGTTCAAGTCGGATTATGTGCATCCGCTCAAAAACGGCGCGAAGTTTGAAACCGGGTTGAAAAGCAGCCTGGTGAAGGCCGATAACAATACGATTTTTGATACGCTTCAACAGGAGTCGCGCCAGTACCTATTCGACGCCAGCCGCTCCAACCATTTTATGTACGACGAGAATATCAACGCGGCTTATGTCAACTATGCTGGTAAGATTGGTAAACTCAAATTTCAGACCGGGCTGCGGGCCGAGCATACGCACTCGGTGGGTAACTCGCTTACCCTCAACCAGCGCGTGGAACGGAACTACCTGAATTTTTTCCCGACGGTGTTTCTATCGCGTCAGCTCGACTCGACCAACGTCCTGAACCTGTCGTACAGCCGCCGGATTGACCGGCCCGACTACCAGAACCTGAATCCGTTCGTGTTTTATCTCGACCCCTATACCTACCAGCAGGGCAACCCGTTTCTGCGCCCGCAATACACCAATTCGGTTGAGCTGACGCACGTCTATAAAGATGCTGTAACGACTACGCTCGGCTTTAGCCGCACCACCGATTTTATCAACCGTGAAACGCCCCGGCAGATACCGGAAAAGAACATTACGTTCGTAACCCCCGAAAATCTCGGTCATTTAGACAACCTGAGCCTGAATGTGAGTTTTCCGGTGGAGGTGGCGAAATGGTGGAAGATGCAAAACAATGTAAATGGCTACTACCAGGATTATCAAACGGTCTATTCCGGCCAGCCCTACCAGGTGAAATTAGTAGCATACAACCTGTATTCGTCCAATAACTTCACGCTCAGCAAAACCCTTTCGGCAGAACTGTCGGGCTGGTATAACTCGGCTTCGCAATATGGGTTCTATCGGTCGCGGCCCCAGGGTGGGTTTGCCATCGGCATTCAGAAAAAGGTCATGGACGGCAAAGGCAACATCAAACTCAATATCAACGACCCCTTCTGGCTCAACCGTTTCCGGGGTACGGCGGTGGTGCAGGACATCAACTTCGAGGTAGCCTCGCGCTGGGAAAGCCGCCAGATTCGCGCCACGTTCACGTACCGCTTCGGAAACCAGAACGTTAAAGTCACCCGCCAGCGTCAATCCGCAACCAGTGCCGAGCAAAGCCGCGCGGGAGGGAATCAGTAGGTTGGACAGCCGATGCGATCCGACCTACATAATCAAGTTTAGGTTAAGAAGATGCGAAAGCCGTTCCCGCCTTGAGGAGCGGCTTTTTTGTTGCTATGGTAAAACTAAAATTTTGGTACTACCCGTAAAAAAGATAAGGTTCCCCGATCGTGCGGAGAACCTTATACTGACTATTCCTAAACCCTTAACCTTTTCTACATGAAAAACTAACTTTACTCTTTTTCTGTTCCTGAAAGTCTATCATTTCAGGATATATTTTAAATTACTGAATTTCAGCAACTTGCACGTCGTCTGTTTGGGGCAGATTCACATTCCAGAGGAAGTTGATCAGCCGGGTTGTGCGGTGTACCTGATTCAGGTAACCAGCGGCCTGGGGGCCTTTCTGGCTGGCCAGTTTCTTCAGCACTACAGCCGAAGCTTCGTTGAACGTGGCCCGGTCGGCGGGGCTGAGTGTCAGCATAGCAGCCGGGTTTTGGTTATACAGCATGAGAACGTTCATGAAGTTAACCCATTGGGTAGTCTGCGCAAACTTGCCGAGACTGTGACCCACATAAACAGCGAACTGCGTTTGGGTTCCGTTGACAAGTAAAGCACTTGCCGGCTTGTTGTTGGCCCGGCTATCATCAGTGTTGGTGGTGGTAGCCGCGTTTGCCTGCGATAAAGTCAATCCTACTCCCAGGATTAACGATGCAAAAATACTACGCGTTTTCATTGTTTCGTTCTACTTTGTGTTCAGTTAAAGAACGCACAAATGCACCGAGAAGGTTGCAAAACGCAAGCCGAGTATTAGGCCCTTATCGGAAGATTATTCTGATAAAAATATCGATAATGATCGATTTTACGGATATAATGGTTACTTATCCGGTAAAATCAAAAGAATATTCGTCTAAAAATTGGGGGCACCTCTTTCTTTGCTGTTTCGGAAAAATGTAAAGATTCTTTAAAAGATACAATTACTGGTTGTAATTATTCATGGCATTTTGTATCCCCATAGTGCAAAAACTCAGTGTGGCATTACCCGCGCGGTCCAAGTAGTCCGGTAATTGAATCATTTCGTCCTCCAGAAACTGTCCCAGTACGTAATCGACCTGCCGTCCCGCCGAAAAATTGCTGCCAATACCCACCCGCAACCGGGCGTATTCCTGCGTGTTCAGGACTTCGTCAATATTGCGCAGCCCATTGTGACCGCCCGGCGAGCCTTTAGGCTTGAGCCGTAGCTTGCCAAAGGGTAGGTCTTTATCGTCAGTAACGATAATCAGGTTGGCTACCGGGATGTTTTCCTGCTTCATATAGTACAGCACCGCCCGCCCGCTCAGGTTCATATACGTAGTGGGCTTCACAAAAAAAAGTTGCTTGCCTTTGTGCTGCCAGGTGGCGGTATAGGCCAGGCGGGTCATGCTGAAGTCGAACCCATACTGAGCCGCCATCCGGTCCAGTACCATAAAACCCGCGTTGTGGCGCGTCAAAGCGTATTCTGGCCCTATATTGCCCAGGCCAACAATCAGAAATTTCATTGTTATGTTTTTTTGCTGAATTATACTGTCGGCAAATTTCTGCCAAAGAGCCGGGTTAAAAAAGCCGTCTTGCCAACGGCAAACTGCCAGCTGGCCATTAACTTCACCCCATGAACCAACAACGCCTGATTCTGGCCAGTCCCCTGCTCGAAATCGTTGTGAGTCGGCTGGCGCAGCAGCTCATCGAAAACCATCAGGATTTTGCCGATACCGTTGTACTCGGTATGCAGCCGCGTGGCATCTACTTTGCCGAACGGGTTGTGCGCGAACTGAACCGTATTCGTACCGGAAACGTGGATTCGCCCGGCGTGCCGCTGGGCTATCTGGACGCCACCTTCTACCGGGACGATTTCCGAAGGCGCGATACGCCCCTCCGCCCCAACACAACCCACGTACCGTTTGTAATTGAAAACAAGCGGGTTATTCTAGTTGATGATGTGCTGGCCACGGGCCGGATGGTACGGGCCGCGCTCGATGCAATGACCGCCTTTGGCCGGCCCCGCAGTGTAGAACTGATGGTACTCATTGACCGACGTTACAACCGCGACCTACCCATCCGGCCCGATTATACCGGTAAACGGGTAAACACGCTGGAGTCGCAGCGGGTACAGGTAGAATGGACCGAGCAGGGTGCTGAAGAAGACCGTATCTGGCTCGTAGGCTGATACGTGGCAGTCAGGGTATTGCCGACCTTAAAATTGCATTAAACCTATATCGGTGACGTGAAGGCAATTCATAATAAACGCCAATTTAAGGTAGTTTTACAGGCTGTGTCCTGAT